>JAUXAE010000005.1 GCA_030620035.1 Dehalococcoidales bacterium | reverse complement strand
CGAGATGATGCTGGTGACTGGAGTTCAGACGTGTGCTTGGCTTTTGCCGGTGATGACGCATCCCTCAAGGCGGAAGTAACGGCCAGTCATAGCGCGCACCCTTTTCATGTCACCACTGGCCAGGGCATTTCTGATGGCGGTGCTGCTTACTACCTCACCATTTATGGTTACCGGCGGCACGATTGTTACGCTGAAGTCCATAACCTGTCCCAACCTTTTTAGGGTGTCGGCGTTGCCCTCCCTGTTTCTTCCCAGGGCAAAGTCGGCCCCGATTACCAGCCCACTCATTCTAAGGTACTTTTTCAGCAGACCGATAAACTCTTGAGCACTCACCTGGGCCAGCTCAGGGGTGAAGGAAAGGACAATGATAGCCTCAACCCCCCCTTCTTTAAGGAGCCTGATTTTTTGACCGAGGCTGGTCAGGTAAGGCAGGCTAGCCCGGCCTGAGAGCACCGATTGGGGGTGCTGACCAAAGGTTATCAGGCCACTGATTAAACCCTGCTCTCTGGCCTGTTGGGTAAGCTGTGAAATCAGGGCTTGGTGCCCCAGATGAACGCCATCAAAAACCCCGATGGTAAGCAGCATACCTTTCTTGGGTGATAACCGGGCTAGCTCTTCATCTAATGACATGACCAGTTGCTGGTAAGTATTAAGTATGATGCCGGATGGTAAATAAAAAGGGGATTTAATTCAACCCCCGGTAAAATCATATCCCAAACACTTCAATACTATCACAGGCATATTTCAGCGTCAATCGGCAGCTTGGGGAAATGGCTGCCCTAACCCCGGTAAAAACGGCTATACGGTCAGGTCGCGGCGCTGGAAGACCGCCAGCGCTGCGATGAAGCAGACTATGGCCACCGCTGTATATACAGCGACTGCTGTTCCGTTTAATGAGGCGCTGCTGACTACTTCATTAGGCTGGTAGTAGGAGAAAAGGGACAGGTTGCGCAGCCAGCTAAAGGAATCACTTAAGATAGGCACAATGAAATTGAGTATATAGGAGCCGGCCATAAATACCCCGGCGACCAGCAGGCTCTTCCTCGGCTCAAGGAAGATGGCCGAGCAGAGCAGGGCGATGCTGGCTAAGGCCAGCACGAAGAGAAAGGCTTCAACCAGCACCAGGGCCAGGCTTGCAGTATTTACCGATTCGTTGATAATGATGGTACCAAGAACCAAGCCAAGCAGCGAGGCTACCGCTATCAGCAGGGCGGCGAAGACGAAGACGGAAAACTTGCTGACTAGAACCTTATAGCGTTTAACCGGCTGGGCTAAAAGCAAATCAAGGGTGCCTCGTTCCGCTTCCCTGGCGATGCCGATGCTGGCAAAGATGCCGTAGATACCTATAAGCAGCGGCCACACGATTAAGAATTCAAGGGTGGCGAATGCCTCCGGGGTTAGGTTGAAGGTGGTGAAATCTACCCCCTCGTAGCCGAAGGCCACCTTCATGGCTTCCGGAAGTGAGTTCAGGTAGCCCAGGATATCTAAATTTGACTCAGCCATTGTGGGATAGAGATACATCGTCAGCACGCCGTAGAGAAATATAATACCGGACCAAGCCACCAGCCCCCAGCGGCTGAGTTTGAGATTACTTAAGAATAGCCTAAGGCTCAAGGTTGTTCCTCCCCGTAGAACTCCATAAAGGTATCCTCCAGGCTGGCCTCGGGGAAGACCATATCCTCAATAGGCAACTGACACAACTGCTCAAGCAGCCGGGGGATGTTGCCCGACACCCTCAGCTCTATTTGTTTACCCTTGATGCCTAGGATTTCCACTCCCTCCAGCTTCAACTCCTCTGGGGGTAATTCATGGCTTAAGAAAAGCTCCATACGGCGTACCTTCTTATGCTTGAGGTCGGCCACCCGTTCAATAGCCACCAGCTGGCCGTTACGCACTATGCCCACCCGGTCGCAGACCCTTTCCACCTCGGGTATGATGTGTGAGGATAGAAATACGGTCTTGCCGCGTTTTTTTTCATTAAGCAGCAGGTCGTAGAACAGGTGCTGCATCAGGGGGTCAAGCCCCAGGGTAGGTTCGTCCAGTATCAGTAGTTCCGGGTCATTCATAAAGGCCTGGATGATGGCCAGCTTCTGCTTCATCCCCTTAGAATAGGCCCGGGTCTGGCGGGAAAGGTCTAATTCTAGCTGCTCCTGCAATTCCTTCTGGCGGCGGCCATTATGTCCTTTATGAAAACTGCCCATAAGCGCTAGGTACTCACTGCCGGTCATGCCGTCATACAGCACTACGTCACCGGGTATGTAGCCTAAACGACGGCGGATTTCAAGGGAATCACGGTGGCTATCTAGGCCAAGGACCTGAGCGTGGCCTTTAGTGGGGTGGATAAGGTCCAGGAGAAGGCGGATGGTGGTCGTCTTGCCGGCACCGTTGGGTCCCAGGAAGCCGAATATCTCACCCTTGTTTACTTCCAGGTCAAGGTCCTGGATACCGCATATCTTACCGTAGTATTTGGTAAGCCCAGAGGTCTTGATTACTGCCACTTAAGACTCCGCATAGAATTATTTGATTATATAATACTGTATTAAAAAGCAATTGTAAAATGTCGCCTGTTCTCTTCCTCCTCTCCTTCTAAGAAGAGAGGGAGAAAGGGGGTGAGGTAAATAAATAATCCTGAAATTAAAGGGGACTTGACAAATATTTTAGATAGTAGTATTATAATATGTTTGTAATTATGCCTCTTATTTTTTCGCCCTATCATAACTTCTTCGCTACCCTCGTTTCTTATTTTGCCTTAGCACTATAGTTATGCTGGTATTCCTTGGTTATTCTGTTTAAGGAGTAGTCACTGTTTCTATGCTAACGATGTCTTCTTATGGCCAGGTATCCCCTCTTTCCCGAAAATCATATTCTAGGTTGCCCCAGGTATTAGAAGTTCCCAACCTGATTGAGGTCCAGTTGCGTTCCTTCCAGTGGTTTCAGGAGGACGGAATAAGGGAGCTATTTGATGGCATATCGCCCATTAAGGACTTCACCGGCAACCGGCTGGAGCTGGAATTTGTTGGCTATGAGTTACGTGAGCCGCGCAACTCGGAGCAGGAGTGTTGCCAGCGAGACCTGACCTTTTCCATGCCCCTATATGTTAAGGCCAGGCTGCTGGTTAAGGCAACAGGGGAAATCAAGGAGCCTTTTGACCTATTCTTTGGTGATATCCCCCTGATGACAGCTAAAGGCACCTTCATTACCAGTGGCACTGAACGGGTAATAGTCAGCCAGTTACTGCGCTCGCCAGGGGTCTATTTCACTGTTGAAGAGGATGCCAACACCGGGCGCCAGTTGTGCCATGTTAATCTCATCCCCAGCCACGGTGCCTGGCTGGAGTTTGAGACCAGCAACCGGGATGTGATCTCAGTCAAGATAGACGGCCGACGCAAGATACCGGTAACGACACTTCTACGGGCCATCGGTTACGGCAGTGACCAGCAGTTGCTAGGTCTTTTCTCCGAGGATGATAGCTCTTCAGAGCATCGTTTTATCCCGTCAAGCATAGAGCGAGAACCATTGGTCAGGGATGAAGACGGTGCTCTAATTGATATCTATGCCCGACTGCGCCCCGGCGACCCGCCCAATACTGATAATGCCCGGAAGCTACTGGGTGACATGTTCTTTAACTCCAAGCACTATGACCTGGGGAAGGTCGGCCGCTATAAGCTTAACCGGCGGCTGGGGCTTACCGACCGGGTTAAGGAAAACGAGCGGGCTCTAACCAAGGAAGATATTGTCGAGATAGTCAGGCATATCATTCTGGTTAATAATGGTGATGATGCCGCCGATGATATTGACCATCTGGGCAATCGGCGGGTGCGTACTGCCGGCGAGCTGATTCAAAACCATTTCCGTATTGGGCTAGCCCGTCTGGAGCGGGTGGCCAGGGAACGCATGAGCATTATTGGCCTGGATGCAGTTACCCCCGGTGTCCTGGTCAACATCCGCCCGGTGGTGGCCGCGGTCAGGGAGTTTTTTGGTGGCTCTCAGCTGTCGCAGTTTATGGACCAGACCAACCCGCTGGCTGAGCTCACCCATAAACGCCGTCTGTCGGCTATGGGACCCGGGGGTCTATCCCGGGAACGGGCCGGCTTTGATGTCCGCGATGTCCACTTTTCCCACTACGGCCGAATCTGCCCCATTGAAACACCGGAGGGACCCAACATCGGTCTTATCGGTTCACTGGCCACCTATAGCCGGATTAACCGCTATGGTTTCATTGAGACACCCTATCGCCGGGTTATCAACCAGGTAGCTAGCACTGATGCTAGCCTACCGGGCAGGGTAGTTCGAGAGGCGGTGCTTGATGATAAGGCTAATACCGTGGCCGAGGCCGGTACTACCATAACTCTCAAGCTGGCCAAGGCTCTCGCCCGCCTTTCGCCCAGGACTATTGAAGTAGTGTCCTTTGTCTCTGATGAGGTTATCTATCTGCCGGCTGACGAAGAGGATAGATATGTCATTGCCCAGGCCAATGCCCGGCTTGACGGCGATGGCCACTTCGTGGATGAGAGGATTGAGGCCAGGCTGGGTGACAGCTATCTGCGGGAAGTACCCGAGAAGATTGAGTTTATGGATGTATCACCCAAGCAGATATTTAGTGTGGCCGCCTCACTGATACCCTTTCTGGAACACAATGACGCCAATCGTGCCCTGATGGGGGCCAATAGGCAGCGACAGGCGGTGCCCCTGCTCTGTCCTGAGTCACCTTTAGTGGCCACCGGTATGGAGATGGAAGCCGCCAAGTACAGCGACCAGGTAATCTTTGCCCAGAATGCCGGCCGGATGACCTCGGTTACCGGTTCCCAGATTGTGGTTACCAGGGATGATGGCGGTCAGGATGCCTACCCGCTGATGAAGTTTGTCCGCACCAATCAGGGGACCTGCATCAACCAACGTCCCACGGTAAGTAAGGGGCAGCCGGTTATGCCGGGGCAGGTTTTGGCTGATAGCTCGGCGACTGAGCAGGGTGAGCTGGCCCTGGGGCAGAATGTGGTCTGCGCCTTTATGTGCTGGGGTGGCTATAATTTTGAGGATGCCATCATAATCAGTGACCGTCTTGTTCAGAATGATAAGTTTACTTCAATCCATATTTCCAAGCATGAGGTTGAAGCCCGTGATACCAAATTGGGGGAAGAAGAAATCACCAGGGATATACCTAATGTCGGCGAGGAAAGCCTGAGCGAGCTTGATGAGACGGGTATTATCCGTATTGGTGCCGAGGTGAGCCCCGATGATATTCTGGTGGGCAAGATTACCCCCAAAGGGGAAACCGAGCTCTCAGCTGAGGAGAAACTACTGCGGGCTATCTTCGGCGAAAAGGCCCGTGAGGTAAAGGATACCTCCCTTAGAATGCCGCATGGTGAGTGGGGCAAGGTAATAAATGTTAGGCTTTTCTCCCGCGAAAATGGGGATGAGCTGCCGGCCAGAGTCAATCAGTGGGTGCAGGTATGGGTTGCCCAGAAAAGGAAAATCTCAGTAGGTGATAAGCTGGCCGGTCGCCACGGCAATAAGGGGGTCATTTCCATTATTGCCCCGGCTGAGGATATGCCCTTCCTGCATGATGGCACACCGGTGGACATCATTCTTAATCCTATTGGCGTACCCTCACGGATGAATCTGGGCCAGGTTCTGGAGGCCCATCTCGGCTGGGCGGCCCAGATGCTGGGCCTAAAGGTACTGACCCCCGTCTTTGACGGCGCTAATGACACGGCCATCGAGGATGCTCTAGCCCGGGCCTGGCTGGTTGGGAAGGCCAGCCCGGATAATCTTGGCCTCAAAGAGTCCAACACCGCCGCCCGGTTGGAACTGGCCAGGGAGTGGGTTAGCCGTCGCGGCTATGATGGAGATATGGTTTTCAGTGATGACTACTCGGGGAAAGCCAGAGAGGTCTGCCTGCGCCTGTGGCTTGAGGAAATGGGGACACCCAGCCGGGAGCTTGATTTGTCCGGGCTGGAGCAGGCGGTAAGCCAGGTAACCAGCCAGACGAACCTGCCGTCACCTATAGTCGGCAAGGTTATCCTCCGCGACGGCCGTACCGGCGAGCCGTTTGACCAGCCGGTGACGGTGGGTAATGTCTATATCATGAAGCTGATTCACATGGTTGAGGATAAGGTTCACGCCCGGGCAACCGGCCCTTACTCATTAATTTCTCAGCAGCCCCTGGGTGGTAAGGCTCAATTTGGCGGCCAGCGCTTTGGTGAGATGGAGGTGTGGACACTGGAGGCCTATGGCGCCGCCCACAATCTCCAGGAGATGCTGACCATTAAGTCGGATGATGTCACCGGGCGGGCCAAGACCTACGAGGCCATAGTTAAGGGTGAGGATGTTCTGCAGCCGGGTGTACCCGAGTCCTTCAAGGTTCTGGTTATGGAGCTAAAAAGCCTGGGGCTGGCCGTTGAGGTGATTAATGAGGAAGAGAAGGTGGTTCCGGCGGAAAAGGTTGGCGAGGCCCCGGCGGCCGGAGCCGAGCCCGAGGTAATAGAGGGCCAGGCTGAGGCTATTTTGGATTCTACTGAGGGGGAGACCGTTGCCGCTGAGAAAAATGAAGAAACCCCGGTGGTAGCAGAAGACCTGGCCAAAAATACTCTAGATTTGACCGAGGGAGAGGTAACTAAGCAAGATGATTGAGGTTAATGATTTTGATGCTATCCGTATCTCTCTGGCGTCACCGGAGCAGATTAGGAGCTGGTCCTATGGCGAGGTAACCAAGCCGGAGACTATCAACTACCGCACACTTAAACCGGAAAGGGACGGGCTCTTCTGTGAGAAGACCTTTGGTCCTACCAAGGACTTTGAGTGTGCCTGCGGCAAATATAAGAGGATACGTTACAAAGGGATTATCTGTGATAAGTGTCATGTTGAAATAGCCCGCTCCAAGGTACGCCGGGAGCGGATGGGCCATATCGAGATGGCCTGTCCCGTGGGCCATATCTGGTTTAGCCGGGGCATACCCAGCCGGGTGGGACTGCTGCTTGACCTATCAGCGCGCAGCTTGGAGCGTGTCCTTTACTTCTCCCATTACATTATTACCTCGGTAGACGAGGAGGCAAGCCAGGAGGCGATCAGGCAGCTTGAGGAGGATACGGCCCAGGAAATAGCTGAGCGCCAGTCTGCCCTGGAAGCCAGAATAAAGGAGATGGAAGAGAACCAGGCGACGGTTGAGCAAATAAACCAGCTAAGGCGTGCTCTCGCCGATGAAAAGGCACAGCTTGAGCAGGAGCTGTCTTTAACTATCGAGCAGCTAAAAGACCTGAGGAAGGTTGGTCTGCTCACTGAGAACCGGTACTACGAGCTTAAATCAAGATTTGGTCAGGTGTTTGAGGCTGGGATGGGGGCTGAGGCCATCCTGAAGCTTCTTAAAGGTATTAACCTGAATGAAAAGCGTGCCTATCTAATGCAGGAGTCCCGCTCCACCTCAGGCCAGCGCCGCAAGAAGGCGTCTAAACAACTACAGCTGGTGGAGGCCCTCCGTCGCAGTGGTAATAAGCCGGAGTGGATGATATTAACCGTGCTGCCCGTCTTACCCCCTGACCTGCGACCTATGGTTCAGCTGGACGGCGGCCGCTTCGCTACCAGCGACCTTAATGACCTTTATCGGCGGGTGATAAACCGCAACAACCGGCTGCGCCATCTAATGGAGATTGGGGCACCCGAGATTATCATCCGCAATGAGAAAAGGATGCTCCAGGAGGCCGTTGACTCCCTTATTGATAATGGCCGAAGGGGCCGGATGGTGGCCGTCAGTGGTGACCATAAAGCCAAGTCGCTTTCAGACATGTTGCGGGGTAAGCAGGGGCGCTTCCGCCAGAACCTGCTGGGTAAGCGGGTTGACTATAGCGGGCGCTCCGTTATTGTTGTTGGTCCCGAGCTCAAGCTCAACCAGTGCGGTCTGCCCCGGAGGATGGCCCTGGAGCTGTTTAAGCCCTTTGTTATGCACCAGCTGGTGAAGCAGGGGCAGGCCCCCAATATAAAGAGTGCCCGTCGCCTGGTGGAGAGGGCCCGGCCTGAGGTCTATGATATCCTTGAGGAGGTGGTCAAGGAGCGGCCGGTGATGCTCAACCGGGCACCTACCCTACACCGGCTTAGCATTCAGGCCTTTGAGCCGGTACTCATTGACGGTAGCGCTATCCAGATACATCCCCTGGTTTGCTCCGCCTTTAACGCTGATTTTGATGGTGACCAGATGGCGGTCCATATCCCGCTGTCTCGGGCAGCTGTCAAGGAGGCCAGGGAGATGATACTCAGCGTTCACAACATGCTTTTGCCCAGTTCCGGTGACCCGGTGGTAACACCCACCCTGGACATGGTTTTCGGCTGCTACTACCTGACCACCATAAAGCCCGGGGCCAAGAGGGAAGGCACCATCTTCGGCAGCTTTGAAGAGGCCAGGCTCAGCTATGAGCTGGGTGCCATTGACCTCAGGGCTGAGATTGAGGTTAGAGACCAGCGCCAGGGCGGGCAGAGGATTAAAACCAGCGTCGGTCGCATCATCTTCAATGATGTTTTGCCCCAAGAACTGGGCTTTTACAACAAGGCCATTGATAAATCAAGCCAAAAGCAGATAATAGCTGATTGCTATAAGCGGCTCAGTGACCAGGAAATGGCGGTGGTGCTGGACGGCCTAAAACAGTTGGGCTTCAACTACGCCACCAAATCAGGGATTACCATTGCTATGAGCGATATCAGGGTGCCTCAGGACAAGGCCAAGCTGCTGGAGGGGGCCGAGGAAAAGACGGCCATTATTGAAAACCAGTACAGTCGCGGCCTGATCACCGAGGATGAGAGGTATAACGGCATTGTAGAGGTATGGATGGAGACTACCGACCGGCTTACTGAGGCCATCTCCAGTAACCTTGATAGCTATGGCAACATCTACATGATGGCGACCTCAGGGGCCAAGGGCAACATCACCCAGATTAGGCAGATGGCCGGTATGCGGGGACTGATGACCAACCCAGCCGGTAAAATAATTGACTTTCCCATCAAGTCAAGCCTGCGTGAAGGGCTTACTGCCCTGGAGTACTTTATCTCCACCCATGGTGCTCGCAAGGGCTTGGCCGATACGGCACTCAGGACATCCGGTAGTGGTTACCTCACCAGGCGCCTTATTGATGTTACCCAGGATGTTATCGTTCTTGAAGAGGATTGCGGCACAATCGAGGGCATATGGGTAACTGACCCCCGGGAAAAGGGGCTACTGCCGTCACTGGCCAACCGCATAACAGGACGGCTGGCGGCCAGCAAACTGGTCAACCCCAAAACGGGCAAGACCATCATTGACCGCAATAAAGAGATTGATGAGCCCAAGGCAAAGAAGATTATTGATGCCGGCATAACCGCCGTTCATGTCAGATCCCCCCTCAGCTGTCAGTCCAAGCGGGGTATCTGCCAGAAGTGCTACGGCCGTGACCTAGCCCGGGGCCATTTGGTTGATCTTAACACGGCGGTGGGTATAATTGCTGCCCAGAGTATTGGCGAGCCAGGTACCCAGCTGACGCTGCGCACCTTCCACACCGGTGGTGTCGTCGGCCTTGACATCACCAGCGGCCTGCCCCGGGTAGAGGAGCTTTTTGAGGCCAGGCTACCTAAGGCGCAGGCCATTATCTCAGAGATAGACGGCACCGCTGTGGTAACGGAGGATGAGGAGGGCCGCCGGATTAAGATTACGGCCACTGAGCAATACCGGGATGAATATCAGTTACCAGCTGGCTGGCAGGTGCTGGTGGCTGATGGCCAGCAGGTGGACCTAGGCACCGTATTGGTGGCACCGCCTGATGAGGGCTCATCAGGGTCGGAGGCCCTGGTCCCTGAGGAAACGGCTATCCTGGCCCGGGTCGCCGGCGAGGTGGCTGTTGAAGACAGCCAGTTATACATAAGCTATCAAGAAACCGAGGAGCGTGAGTATGCCGTTCCTGCGGCCGCCCATATCCGGGTACAAACTGATGACCAGTTAAAGGCTGGCCAGCAGCTCACTGATGGCTCGGTTAACCCGCAGGACATCTTGGGTATCCTGGGCCGGGAGGCAGTGCAGAGGTATCTATTAGAGGAGGTGCAGAAGGTATACTGCTCCCAGGGGGTGCACATAAACGACAAACATGTTGAGGTCATCGCCCGCCAGATGCTCAGTAAGGTCCGCATTGATTCCTCAGGTGATACCGAACTGGTGTCCGGGGAACTGATGGACAAGTACCGCTATGAGGATAAAAATGCCAAGGTACTGGCCGAAGGTGGCGAGCCGGCCACCGCCCACACCGTATTGATGGGCATAACCAGGTCGTCATTAAGCACTGATAGCTGGCTGGCGGCGGCCTCATTCCAGGAGACTACTCGGGTGCTTACCGAGGCGGCCATTTATGGCAAGGTGGATAGGCTGACCGGGCTAAAGGAGAATGTAATTATTGGCAAGCTGATTCCAGCCCAATGCACCGCCTGCAAGGAGGCGACCGAGGAAAGAAGGGCCCAGCTTGAAGAAGCCCTTAAAGAAGGCGAAGAAAAACAGGAGGAGATAAGCATCTAGGTATCTAGTAATTTAGTGTGACGCCTTTAGATGACGGCCGCCCGCCAATAGCGGGCGGTCTTCTTCATAGTGAAGAAGATGTGGTATAATGAGCCTGCTTGTTTGAGGGCCTTTTCATTAAACAAAGACCTGGGGGGTGAATTTAAGATAGACCGCATTATCTCGGCTAGACCCGGTGCTGAGGACAAGCCTCTTGATGCCAGCCTCAGGCCACGGTGCCTTAGCGAGTTCGTCGGCCAGGCCAAAATCAAGGAGAATATGGCTATAGCCATGGCCGCGGCCAAGGGCCGGGCTGAAGCACTGGACCATATATTACTCTATGGCCCGCCCGGTCTGGGCAAGACGACTCTAGCTTATATTATAGCCGCCGAAATGGGGGTTAGTATCAGGATTACCTCGGGCCCGGCCATAGAGCGACCCGGAGATTTGGCTGCTATCCTAACCAACCTTCATAGTCAGGATGTGCTCTTTATTGATGAAATCCACCGCTTAAGCAGGGTAGTGGAGGAGGTGCTCTATCCGGCTATGGAGGATTTTGCCCTGGATATTGTCATCGGCAAGGGGCCCGGTGCCAAGAGCCTGCGGCTAAAGCTGCCCGCCTTCACCCTGATCGGGGCCACCACCCGCTTTGCCATGCTCAGTCCACCCCTCCGCGATCGATTTGGTGCCGTCTACCGCCTTGATTTCTACGAACAGGCGGCTATAGAGACCATCCTGAAGCGCTCCACCGGCATTCTTGGGGTGAAAGCCGAGGCCGAAGGCCTTAAGGAGATAGCCTGCCGGGCTAGGGGGACACCCCGCGTGGCCAACCGGTTGCTCAAGCGAGTTAGGGACTATGCCCAGGTGAAGGCGGAGGGTATGGTTACTCAGGTGGTGGCCGCCCGAGCCCTGGCCAAGCTGGAGGTTGACGCCATCGGCCTGGATGATATTGACCATAAGGTTTTGCGCACCATTATTGACAAGTTTAATGGTGGCCCGGTGGGCCTGGATACTATTGCCGCCTCCATCAGTGAGGAGGCGGATACCATTATGGATGTCTATGAGCCCTATCTGCTGCAGTTGGGCTTCTTAGAGCGCACCCCGCGCGGCCGTCTGGCCACCCCTCTGGCCTACCAGCACCTGGGACTACCCTGTAATAGGCCAAAGCCGCCTCAGCCGAGCCTGTGGTAATCTGACTATGAAGAGTAGGTCGCTGCTGCTTCACTGCTGCTGTGCCCACTGCACTGCCTATAGTGTCAGCTACTGGCGGCGGCAGGGGTTTGAGGTCAGTGCCTTCTGGTACAACCCCAACATCCACCCCTATATGGAGCACCAGAGCCGTCTGGAGGCGATGAAGTCCCTGGCCCGGCAACTAGATTTGCCGCTGATTATAAGCGAGGGCTATGGCATAATAGACTACCTCCGCCAGGTAGTGGGCCATGAGCCCCGGCGCTGCCGCTATTGCTTTAGGCTTCGCCTTAAAAAGACGGCCGAGATGGCCCAAGAGATGGGCTTGGATGCCTTTACCACCAGCCTGATTATCAGTCCCCACCAAGAGCACGACCTGCTGCGTGAGGTCGGCGTAAGCTTAGCCCAGGAAACAGGCCTGGATTTCCGGTATGCTGACCTCAGGAAGCACTACTCAGACAGCCGCCACATGACCAAAGAACTGAACCTCTACCGCCAGCAATACTGCGGCTGTGTTTATAGTGAGTGGGAACGATACGCTAATATAAGGATAGCCTAAAAGCGGTCTGAGTAGGGTGTCTTTAGCCAGCACTACCCTTTAGAAGCGAGGAAATAGTTAGTCTTGATAGCCATTTGGTGTTACAATGAAGGTGCCGATACTTGGCAATGATAAAACCTTCCTTATAAGAGGGTGATGGCGTGGCCTATTCCATAAGTTTGATGCGTGAAGAGGATATTGCTCAGGTCGCCGAGATTGACCGAGAGGCCTTCCCGGATATGTGGCCGCCGACCGACTATCGGCGTGAGCTAAAGAGTCGGCTGGCCCATTATATTGCAGCCTGTGATGATGAGAGGCCGGTTGAGAAGCCTAAAATAGAAACTGCCGGGGATGAGAAACCAGCCGGGCTGGTATCAAGGTTAAGGTGGCATTTCCTCCACGGCTACCGGCCAGATTATGAACCGCCGCCAGCAAGCCACTATATCCTTGGCTTTGCCGGCTTCTGGCTCATGGCCGGGGAAGCCCACATAATTAGCCTGGCGGTGCGACAATCCTATCGCCGCCGGGGTATCGGAGAGCTGCTGCTTGTATCGCTTGTTAACCTGGCTGCTAGGCTAGATGTCCACCTGGTTGCCCTGGAAGTCCGTGCTTCCAATACTGGGGCCCAGAGTCTTTACGGTAAGCAAGGCTTTGTCATCAAGGGATTACGCCGCGGCTACTATTCGGATAACCGGGAGGATGCCGTGGTGATGACCCTGGATGATGTTGCCTCAGGTCAATATCGGGCGCGGCTTAGTCATCTGAGGGAGGCTCTTCTGAAGCAAGCCTGCCCCCGATAGCCCAGTTGTGCTTGGGGTTATCCTTGAAGATAATCTGAACCTGCTCGGCAGGGGTGCCGATTCTGGTAAATGCCGCCGTTATGCCTTGAGCCAGCTGTTTCTTCTGCTGGGTGGTGCGTCCCGGCCACATCTCAACAATGACTACCGGCATGTCCTGTTCCCCTTTAGTTTATTTCTGTCTGACTCTGTCTTGATTATTCCTTCTTGAATTTGGTTTTCAGGGCGTGGATTTCTTGTAGTTTCTCAAATTCCTCCTGGCTTAAGGGCTCGCAGGACTTGAGCTCGCTGTTCTCCAGGTGGATTTTGAATAAGGCTCGGCATTTCCAGCATTTGTAGGGACCTTGATAGCTCGGTTCAAGCATTGACAGGCTGCCGTCAACACCACAACTAGGGCAGGTTATTTTTATCATCATAGCTTGGCCACCTCTTTTGGCAATAATGTTATCAGTTTAGCCGCCAGGAGACAAATCAACCATTAAGGTATCACTTGCTCAGCAGCAGGCAGATATTGCGGGAGAAAACCTTAAGTGGAAAGTGGTAGGAGCTTTCCGGGAAGGACCTTAATACCCTGAAACCGGCTTTCCCGGCCAGCTTCTCCAGCTCAGCATAGGAGAACAGGTAGTAATAGCGGTAGAGTGTCTTTCCCCTCTGCCGCCAGGGTACCAGTACCTGCCGCCGGCCAAACCAGAACCTGGGTTGCCAGCGGTTCCATACGGTGATAAAGGCCTCACCACCGGGCCTTAACACCCGCCGGAGCTCCCGTAGCGCCCTTAGTCTGGACTCCTCACCTTCTATATGGTGGTAGGCAGCCACCGCTATCGCCCAGTCAAAGCTGTCATCGGGGTAGGGTAACTTTTGGACATCAGCCACTTTAAGCCTCACCCTAAAGTTGAATTTCCGAGCATATTTTTGGGCCAGTTTTATCATCTCAGGGGCAAAGTCAACACCGTATAGCTCAAATTTTTCCTTAAAGGGCAGGAAGTCCGGGCCGTGGCCGCAGCCAAGGTTGAGCAGCCTGCCCTGCTGCCAGCGCTCAGCCAGAGCCTTAAGTTCCCTGGGGAAGATAGAGCGGTGCCTGAAGCCATACCAGCCCGGGGCTATCTGGTTAAATACCTCTCTCAGCTCGTTGGCCATTGAATCTCCTATCTTTTTAAAAGGTAAGTTATATAAGAGAGCCCTGTCTCTTGGCGCTAAATTTTATTATAAAAGGAGGATAGGTTATAATTTTAGGGGTTGCCATAGACCTAAGCAGTCTCCCGACTCTACTGTCTTTAGGGCAAGTATACTATGAAGAAATTGACCAGGACAATATCTGGGGTTACCCCGGTGGCCGTTATGACCCGGCCTATGAAGTGCCCCGGGCAGTGTATCTACTGTCCCACCTATACGGCAACGCCGCAAAGCTATACCCCGGAGTCGCCGGCCGTGTTGCGGGGAAAAAGCTGTGACTATGACGCTCGGAAGCAGGTTGAACTCAGGCTGAAAATCCTGGTTGAAATGGGGCACCCCATTGATAAGGTTGAGCTGATAATAATGGGTGGCACCTTCCTGGCCTACCCGCTGGATTACCAGCACCGGTTTATCAAGGACTGCTATGACGCCCTAAATGGTATAACTTCGGCTACCCTGGAAGAGGCCCAGCGGCTCAATGAAACGAGCCGGCACCGATGCGTTGGGCTGTGCCTGGAGACCCGCCCCGATTGGTGCCACCAGGAAGAGATAGACAGGATGCTTGACTGGGGCACTACCCGGGTGGAACTGGGTGTTCAGACCCTGGATGATGATATCTATGAGCTGGTCAGAAGGGGACACAGGGTGGCCGATGTGGTTAGGGCCACCCGACGACTCAAGGAGCACGGCCTTAAGGTTCACTACCACTGGATGCCGGGACTGCCGGGGGCAACCCCGGAAAGAGACCTGGAGCTATCGGCAAGGCTGTTTAGAGACGCCCGGTTTAGGCCCGATGGCCTGAAGCTCTATCCCACCATGGTCGTGGCCGGCACCGAACTGGAAGATTGGTATCGTAAGGGGCGCTACCAGCCATATGATAATGAGACCATGAGCAACCTTATTATTGACATAAAGTCAATTGTGCCCCGCTATGTCCGAATTTCAAGGGTACTACGCGATATCCCGGCCAAGTTTATCGTGGCCGGTCTCAAGGATTCACTTCGGGATGTGGTCAAACAGAAGATGAGGCAACAGGGAAGCCAGTGCCAGTGCATCCGCTGCCGGGAATATGGCCACCGCTTTAGGGACGGCTGGGAGATTGGGCAACCGCGGCTCATAAGAATGGATTACCTAGCCTCAGGCGGCCGGGAGGTCTTCTTATCCTTTGAGGATGAAGGGGAAACGCTGTTTGCCTTACTCAGATTAAGGATTCAGGGAAAATCCGTAGCTCGGCTGGGACAGAAGACTGGCCGCCGGCTGGCCCTAATCAGGGAATTACATGTCTACGCCCCCGAAGTATCTCTGGGCCAGCGAAAGCCGGCGGCGGCCCAGCACAAGGGTCTGGGCAGGGCACTGCTATCGGAGGCGGAAACAATCGCCGGCCAGGAATTTGGAGTACCCTTAATTGCCGTCTTGAGTGGCGTTGGCGCCAGGGAGTACTACCGCTCTGAATCTGGTTACCATTTGCAGGCAGGCTATATGGTTAAGAATATTAAAAATTGACAAAAATGGCCTGTTGGTTTATTATGGGACTATAACCTAAGAACTAGTACCTAAGATATATTCATTTCTATTTAGCCTTCAATCAGCTAACTAACCTGGTAAACAAAGCGGGAAGAATTTGACAAAAGTTTTATATCTATTGTACTATGATGGTCACTTGATATAGGACTTATGATATAAAAGCTCTAAGGCTCCAGCTATGGGCAAGCTCAAAGAATTTGATATACCCTCGGATAGTGTTTCGGAGTTTTCCGACCTTGTTAAAGAGCTACACGATGTAGATGTCAACCTGTGTTATCAGTGCCGAAAGTGTACCAGTGGTTGTCCCCTCACCGATTTCATGGACTATACCCCGACACAGATAATCCATGCCGTTCGCTTAGGCTTAAAAGACCTGGTCTTAAACAGCAACACCTTCTGGTATTGTATTGCCTGTGGTACCTGTTCCACCCGCTGCCCGCAGGAGACCAGTCTTCTCAAGGTAATGGACGCCTTGTCTAACATTGCCCTGAAGGAGGGTATAAAACCGAAAGCACCTGATATAGCCAAGTTCTACCAGATAGGCCTGGCCAATATCTCATCTTTTGGCCGAATGTACGATTTAGGCGTTGCCGGCATGCTCAAGCTACAAACCGGCAACTTAACCCAGGACTTGGCTACGGGCCTAAAGATGCTCAGGAAGGGCAAACTGGGGCTATTGCCCAGTTTCCAGAATACGGCGACCATGAAGAGAATCTTCAAAAGGGTCAAAGAGCGGGAGAAGGTATGAGGTACGCCTACTACAAAAGCTGTTCGCTCCATTCTACCGGCAAGGAATACGACAGGTCTCTGCGTGATGTCTGTGACAGGGTGGGCATAGAGCTGGTGGAGCAGAAAGACTGGATCTGCTGCGGTTCAACGCTGGCCCATAATGTCTCAAGGCTATTGTCCCTAGCCCTGCCGCTGAAGAATCTGGCCCTGATAGAGAAGAGCGGTTTTAACCAGGTTATGGTACCCTGTGCCGCCTGCTATAACCGGTTTAAGGTGGCCCAGTATGAGGTAGGTGAGAACCCCGAGCTTAAGGCAGAGGTTGAGGATATAATTGAGTACAAATTTAGGGGCAAGGTTAAGGTCTATCACCCCCTGGAGGTTCTATCCAGCGAGGCTGTTTTAGGCCGGCTGTCACAGCTGGTGAAGAGAGACCTTTCCAGCCTGAAAGTGGTCAGCTACTATGGCTGTCTGCTGGTAAGACCGCCCAAGATAACCCAGTTTGGTGATGTCGGTGAGTATCCCCAGACTATGGACAGGATTCTTAGGGCGGTCGGTATATCTACCCTAGACTGGTCCTATAAGACCGAATGTTGCGGCGGCTCTCTTTTGGTAACCAAGCCCGAGGCAGTTGTAAGACTGACCCAGCGTATTTTGGAGGATGCCCGGGCGGTAGGTGCTGAGGCTATTGCCGTTCCCTGTACCTTCTGTCACCTGAACCTGGATATCCGCCAGCAGGAGATAGGGAAGAAGTATAATGTGTCTTACCAGTTGCCCATCTTCTATTTTACCGAGCTGGTCAGCCTGGCCCTGGGCACACCAGAGGATAAGCTCTTGCTCAAGATGCATTTTGTTGATACCCGAACTGTCTTGCAGAAGGTAGCCTAGAGATGTCTGAAAAGAAAAGGGTAGGTGCTGCATTAGTAGTTGGTGGCGGCGTCGGCGGTATGCAGGCGGCTCTGGACCTGGCTGAGGCCGGTATAAAAACCTATCTCTTGGATGAGAAGGGTTCCATCGGCGGTGTCATGGTTCAACTGGATAAGACCTTCCCCACCAACGATTGTGCCATGTGTAACATCGCCCCCAGGCTGGTCACCATCGAACGCCATCTCAACATTGAGCTGCTGACCAACTCAGAGGTTATTGATGTTAGCGGCCAAGCCGGTAACTTTAAGGTCCGGGTCAGGAAGAAGGCTCGCTATGTTGATGAGAGCAAGTGCACTGCCTGTGGTATCTGCGTCGAGAAGTGCCCGGTCAAGGTTCCTAGTGAGTTTGACCAGGGCTTAAGCCAGCGCAAGGCTATCTATATTCTCTTCCCGCAGGGAGTACCTAACGTACCGGTGATAGATAAGGAGCACTGTATCTATTTTAAAAATGGTAAGTGTCGTGCCTGTGAGAAATTCTGTGAACCAAAAGCCATTCTCTTAGACCAGGAAGACGAAATAATTGAGCTTGATGTCGGGGCTATTATTCTAGCCCCCGGCTATGAGCTATTTGACCCTGAGGTAAAGCCGCAGCTTGGTTACGGCCGCTACCCCAATGTGCTCACCAGCCTGCAGTTTGAGAGGATGCTCTCGGCCAGCGGCCCCTTCGCCGGTGACATTGTCCGTCTTTCCGATAAGAAACCGCCGCAAAAACTGGCCTTTATCCAGTGCATTGGCTCACGGGAGAAGGAGGCCAATTACTGCTCGGCGGTCTGCTGTATGTACGCCACCAAGGAAGCGATTATTGTCAAGGAGCACCATCCCGAAGCCGAGGTAACCATATTCTTCACCGACATTCGTGCCTACGGCAAGGGCTTTGAGGCCTATTATGAGCGGGCCAAAAAACTGGGCGTCAGGTATATCCGCTGCCAGCCGTCTTCAATCAAAGAAATCCCTGACTCCAAAGAGCTGGTAATCCGGTATCAGAACGAAAAGGGTGACATAGTTGAAGACCGGTTTGATATGGTGGTCCTCTCCTGTGGATTAAGACCGCGCTCAGGGGTTAAGGTGCTGGCCGAGAAATTCGGTATTGAGCTGAATGAGTTTGGCTTCTGTGAGACTGAGCTATTTGCTCCGGCAGAAACCTCTCAGGAAGGCATCTATGCGGCCGGTGTCTTTACCGGCCCCAAGGACATCCCCGAGACGGTGATGCAGTCAGGTTCGGCGGCCTCCAAGGTGCTGGCGCTACTTGCTGAAGAGAAGGGGACATTGCTTAAGGATAAGACATATCCCGACGAGAAGGATGTCACCGGGCAGGAGCCGCGCATCGGCGTCTTTGTCTGCCATTGCGGCAAGAACATCGCCAGCGTGGTCAGCATTCCTGAGGTTGTTGAATATGCCAAGACATTACCCAATGTGATCCATGTTGAGAACAGTATCTTCGCCTGCTCCACTGACGCCGGCCGAAGGATTAAGCAGGTAATCGAGGAGCACGAACTAAACCGCTTGATTGTGGCTGCCTGTACCCCAAGGACACACGAGGCCCTATTCCAGGACACCCTGCGGGAAGCTGGCCTCAACCCCTATATGCTTGAGATGGCCAATATTCGCAACCAGTGTTCCTGGGTGCATATGGATGAACCCGAGAAGGCAACCGAAAAGGCCAAGGACTTAATAAGGGTTGCCGCCGTCAGGGCGAAATACTTGGAGCCGCTGGATCCCCAGTCGGTGACTATCAACCGTGATGCCCTGGTTATCGGTGGTGGTGTCGCCGGTATGACGGCCGCCCTGGAGCTGGCTGAGCAGGGAATTAAGTCCTATCTCTTGGAGAAGAGCGACCGCCTGGGGGGCAATTTATGGCGGGTAAAGTTTCTCAGCAATGGTGACAACCCTCAGAAGAAACTGAATGAAATGATAGAGAAGGTTAAAGCCCACCCCTTAATTAAAGTTTATACCGGTGCCCAGGTAGAAAACTTTGAGGGCTCGGCGGGCAATTTCAAAACTGAATTTAAGGCTAATGGGAAGCTCTATACCATTATACAGGGGGCTGTTATTATCGCCACCGGTGGCCAGGAATATAAACCTAGTGAGTATCTCTACGGCCAGGATGAGCGGGTTATCACACAACTGGAACTGGAAGAAAGACTGGCCAAGGGTGATTTCAGGGCCAGGACGGTGGTCATGATTCAGTGCGTCGGTTCCCGCGATGATGACCGGCCCTACTGCAGCCGGCTGTGCTGTGTTCAGGCGATTAAAAACGCCATAAGAATAAAAGAAGAGAGCCCCGATAGCAATGTATTTATCCTCTACCGCGATGTTCGGGCCTACGGCCTTCATGA
>JAUXAE010000008.1 GCA_030620035.1 Dehalococcoidales bacterium | reverse complement strand
ATACCCCTTAACATAGGGCTTGACCAAAATATAATTCTGGCCAAACTGAAAGGGCCAACAGGCGGCATCTTCTATAATCATTTGTTCCGCCTGCTGGTACAGCTCCAGGCTCAACTCACCATCTGTCTCTACAGCGGCCATCTCCAGCAGGGCATCTAGCTCGGGGTTGTTGTAGTCAGCCCAGTTATTATCAGCCTGGCTATGAAACAGGACCTCCAGAAAGTTCTGGGGGTGGGGGTAGTCAGCTATCCAGCCCATATAAAACAGCTCATCCTTTTCCAGCTTGAGATAATAGAGGTACCTCTCGGGCTCTAACTGCCTTACCTTTACCTCAACCCCTAAGTTAGTCCGCCACTGGCTGATGATGGCCTCCAGTTCCTGGGCAATGAGCCCTCCCCAGCCTATAGCCGTCAGGGTAATGGGCGGTAGATTGGAGACATCACCATAGGCTGAGTCGGCGATTAACTGCCGGGCCCTATCTACATCATAGGTAATCCCGGTTAAATCGTCATTGTAGCCGGGTAAGCCCGGCGGCAGGATGCCCGCCGCTGGCTCAACAGTATCCTTGTACACCAGCGAAACCAGTTTATCCCTATCCAGGGCCATAGAGAAGGCAAGGCGGATATTAGCATCATCAAAGGGTGGTTTACTAGAGTTAAAGCCGATAAAGTAGAAGCTTAGCTGGGGGACGACTACCAAATCCTGGTAGAAAGGGCCGGCCTCATCCCTGACCTTATCAATATAGGCCGCATTGACCGGGCTAACATCTATAACGCCCGTTTCATACATGTCCATCGGCCGGCCGGCCAGGAGATAAAAGACAACAAAATCAAGCCGGGCCAAGTCTCCGTAGTAAAGCTCATTCCTCTCCAGGGTAAGAAAGTTATCTTCACTCCACTGCTTCAGTTTGAAGGGACCGGTACCATTGGGCTGGCGCCACCAGTCATCGGCTGACTCAACATTGTTTCTATCGACGACAAAGGCGGTAACATAGGCCAGCTTGGACAGGAAGTAGGCCTTGGGCTCATCAATAGTTACCTCAAGGGTGTAGTCATCAAGAACCCTGACGCCGCTAATCTGGTCGGCCTCCCCGGCTAATACTGCTCTAACACCGACGATATCGCCCAGGTAGGTAGCCGCCGTCTGAGAGCCGGTATCAGGGTCGCAGGCACGCTGCCAGGAATAGCTGAAGTCCTCAGCGGTCACCGGGCGGCCATCATGGAAAAGAACATCACTTCGTAGCTGGAAGGTATATGTCCTGCCGTCCTGGCTAACCTGCCAGCTCCGGGCTATATCCGGCGCCGGCTCTAGGTCTTCATCAAGACGAACCAGGCCACTGAACAGCTGGGTGATATAGGTATTGGAGGTGGCATCACCGGCCACCGCCGGGTCAAGGGTATATGGGTCCATACCGTACAGGTTGAGTATCTGACCGCTGACATCGGTGTCGGGCAGTATATCCTGTTGGCAGCCGGTTAAAATCGGGCTGGCCAGCAGGACTAGGGCCAGCAATAAATAAGTAAGTTTTTTCATTGTACTAGAACATCCCCTGCCTCTTCAGGCTTAAAGAACTCTTGCCGGCGACAATAATATGGTCCAGGACATCTATACCCATAATCTCCCCGGCCTGGGCCAGCCTCTTGCTCAACTTTATGTCATCTTCTGAAGGCGTTAGGTCGCCGGAGGGGTGGTTATGGACGAAGATAACCGAGGCGGCACTGACCGAGAGCGCCTCCTTGAAGACCTCCCTGGGGTGGACAATGCTGGTGTCCAGGCTGCCAATTGAAACCTCAGAAACCTTTATTAACCGATTGCGGCTATCCAGTAAAAGGGCCAGAAAATGCTCCTTCTTTTTGTCCCTCAGCCGTCGGCCAACCACACCGACCACATCCTCGGGTGTCTTAACCAGGGGACGCTCACCCACCTCGGAATAACCCTCAAGGCGGTTGGCCAGCTCAAAAGCGGCCCTAATCTGAGCTGCCTTAGCCAGGCCAATGCCCCTCACCTGGGCCAGCTCCTCTACCGAGGCACCGGCAATACCCTTAAGGTTGCCAAACTGGCTCAGTAGCCGCTGGGCCGTCACCATCACCGACTCCCCGGCAATGCCCCGGCCCAAGATTAAAGCCAGAATCTCGGCGGCCGATAGGGCTTCAGCACCAAGCTTCTTCAGCCTCTCCCGGGGCCGCTCAGCTACCGGTAAGTCATGAATGGTAAACGACCTCTTCACCGTCCCCGCCTCCAGGCCCAGTCCTCAGCCAAAATGGCTAAACCTAAGGCAAGCAAGGTGGCCATGGCGGCTAATAAACCAATTAGTGCCGGCGACATCTGCCACTCAATAGGCTCAGCTGGTGCCGCTGTCGCAAGACTGTCACGCCACCGGGCATTGAGACCGTCCATATCAAAACCATAGACCTTGAGTAAGGCCCCATCATAGCTACTGCCCTGTTGAAAGGTGTTCAGCAGCTCAAGCATACTCTCCTGTCCATACTCATCAATGAGAAACTCGACGATACTGTAGCTTTGAGCATAGGAAAGGTAGGACTGTTCCGGGAAAGCGGAGAAGGGGCTGGCCAGGCTACGCACTGAGATAAGGCTGCCCTGGGCTATTGCCTGAATCAGGTAGACCTGATAAATTACCTCTAGCTCCCCCTCAGCATGCATGGACAGACCCTCGTTAAGCCAGGTGGGCAGACCACCGTAGGGATTAAAGGTCATCTGATGGGTAACCAAATGGGTCAGTTCATGGATGACAGCCCTCTTACCCCATTCAAGGTTAGAAGGGGCTACGCCAATAGCTATGGTACCATATCTGGTAAAAGCGACTCCCCCGGTCCATTCCTGGGGGAAAATCATAGACCCCTGCAGGTCCTGGATACTAGCGTAGATATAGAGGCCAACTGCCTCCTTGAGATGGGCGCCGGTATCCTCAGCCAGTCGCTCGAGGGCTGCTTGAGCGGTGGTCATTAGTTCCTGGGCGAAAGACTCGTCGCCCTCATACCAGTATATAATTACATCTCCCTCGGTTATACTACGCCAGTCATAACGATTATCATCAAGTCTAATCTGGGCGGGGGCTGTTGCCACCTGGTTACCACCAGCATCGGCCACTGTCCACCAGTAATCAACAACAGTCCCCAGTGGTAAGCCACCTACCCTTCTCAAATCCAAGGACCAGCTAACATCAACACTGGTGCCGGGGTCAAATTCAATATAAACCTCGCTGGTAACCTCGGCAAAGGCCTCCCGCTCAACAGTGTAGTGGAGACGAATATCAATAATGTCATCATCACTCTCGGCGGCCAGGCTAAAGCCGATACTAGTGGGAAACTGGGCACTGGCCGAGCTCTCTATTATTACCAGCTCACTCTGGGCCTGAAGCTGAGCCGGGCTTAAGACCACCAGCAGCAAAAAGACAGCCAGAGCCAGGGCTCTAATCTGCTTAATCACTCTGTTTACCCATTTTAGACCTGAGATAGGCATTGATGAAACCATCCAATTCCCCGTCCAGGACGGCGTCAGTGCTGGCGGTTTCATGACCCGTCCGGTGATCCCTTACCATTTTATAGGGGTGCAGGATATAGCTTCTTATCTGGTTTCCCCAACCGGCGACGATGCGCTCACCCTTGAGGCTGGCCCTCTCCTCTTCTCTCTGGGCCAACTCTAACTTTAGCAGGCGGGCTTGAAGAATCTTCAGGGCAATCTCTTTGTTCTGGTACTGAGAACGCTCACTCTGGCAGTTAACCACCAGCCCGGTGGGTCGGTGAGTAATACGGACGGCACTACTTGTCTTCTGCATGTGCTGGCCTCCCGGTCCGCTGGACCTGAAGGTGTCTATCTTCAAATCATCGGGGATGAGCACGGTATCAACCTCAGCCTCAGCCTTAGGCATAACCTCGACCAGGGCAAAGGAGGTATGCCGGGCATGGTCGGCATCAAAGGGAGATAGGCGTATTAAGCGGTGGACACCGTGCTCTGATTTCAGATAACCACAGGCATAGTCCCCGCTAACTTGAGCCACGGCACTCTTTATCCCGGCCTCCTCACCCGGTGAGGTGTCCAGCACCTCAGCCTGGTAACCACGGCGCTCGGCCCAGCGGAGATACATCCTGAGCAACATCTGGGCCCAGTCCTGGGATTCAACACCGCCGGCCCCGGCGTGGACGGCCAGGATGGCGCTGCGACTATCATACTCACCGGTGAAGGCCAACTCCAGCTCCAACTCCTCAAGACGGCTGGCTACTTCGGCCACCTCAGACTGAATCTCACTCACCAGCGCTGTATCCACCTCTTCCGGCTCCAGAGAGACCAGTTCACTAATGTCATTGAGCCTTGTCTCCAGTCCCCGCCACCTTTCTACTACCCTCTTGGCCTCGGCCAGCCGGCGCATAGCCGCTTGAGCCCGGCCCGGGTCAGTCCAGAAATCAGGCCCGGCCGACCTCTTCTCCAGGCTGGCTATCTCCTTTTCCTTAGCCGGGATGTCAAAGATGCACCATGGCCATGGAAACTCTTTCCTGAAGCTCCTCTATCTTATCCCTTAGCTCCGACATCTGGTAGCTCCCTTGATTCTTAGTAACAAATCTCTATTCCAGTAGCCTGCTCTGGTAGGCCACGACAGACTTTGCCTGCTTAAGACTACCTCCCGCCGCCAGGTGGGCTAATCTAAGCGGCTCAGGCAGACGGTAGCCACGGCACAGCTCAAGCACCCAGTAGATGGCATTCTCCAGGTCAATCCTATGGCCTATGGAAACATAGACCGGCCTTACTCCGGCCCTGGTTCTCAGCGCCGCCCCTATGGTCTCATCACCATCGACGAGCTGGGCAAAGCTACCCTGTGTTTCACCGGGTGGCTGGTGATGGCCGCAGAGCCGGGATTTGGCGCAGCCAATGGTCGGCCAAGCCAGAAGAAGCCCCAGGTGGCAGGCAAGACCCATCCGCCTTGGGTGGGCAATCCCCTGGCCATCAACCAGGATAAGGTCAGGGGTAATGGTGAGCTTCTCTAGGACAGCCACTACGAGTGGCGATTCTCTAAAGGAGAGAAGTCCCGGAATATAGGGAAAGTTAAGCTCCCCCTGAGCTATTTCCGTAGCTACCACAGCCAGCTCAGGGTAGCTTAAGACAACCACGGCCGCTTGAGCCATATCTCCAGGCCTACCCGCAGCTATATCCACTCCGGCAATAAATCTGGGGCTGATGACCTTACCACTTCTTAAGACCCGCGGTGACAGCCTCCGCTGTATGGCGATAGCCCGAGCCGGGCTGTGGGGCCAATCATGTAGCTTCTCTAGCTTCACTCTTCTCATTATAATTAATAAGGAGCCTAAAGGCAATTACCGCAGGTGTACTGTTGACAGCCAAATGGTTTATGGTGCATAATAACCAGCAAAGAGGTTAGCAAATATGCTCAAGATTAGACTTAGGCGGGTTGGTGCCCCTAAAAAGCCGAGCTATCGGCTGGTGGTCGCCCGGGCCCAGTCGCCCCGCGACGGGGCCTTCATTGACATTATCGGGCATTTTAATCCCCTGACCGACCCGGAGACTATAGTCATTAATGAAGACAAGGCACGAAACTGGCTTAAGCAAGGAGCCCAGCCAACGGATACCGCTGCCCGACTGCTTGAGAAGGCAGGTGTCATAAAAAAGTCTAGCCAAGCAAAGGAGAAAGCATGAAAGACCTAATAGAGTACATCGCCAAATCGCTGGCTGACTCACCCGATGATGTGGTGGTTACCGAGGAGGAGGAGGAGGAGGGCATCAAGATTACGCTTCAGGTGGCCGATGACGATAAGGGCCGAATTATCGGCAAGCAGGGCCGTATCGCTCAGGCCATGCGTAACCTGATCAGGGTAAAGGCAGCCAAAGCCGGTACCAGGGCTAGACTGGAAATTCTCTAAAACCAGCTTGGTAAAATAGCCTTATCAAGATAAGGGATAGGTGGTTTTAGTCCTAGACTCTAGCCTTAGCCTCGTTTAAAGCCGTGGCCTATCAGGCATGTCACCGCAGCTTTCGGCCAGGAATGAGGCCTGTCATCGCTTTATCCATCAGCAATGAAGCTACCCGATTTTGTCGCCGTCGGTAACATCCTGGCCCCTTGGGGCAACCAAGGGAGGCTAAAGGTAAGGGTAGTGACCGACTTCCCCGAGCGCTTCAGTCCCGGTTCAAAGATTTATGTCAAGCGAAAGCCGATGGTCATCACCGGCACTAGCTGGCACCAGGGTAAGGCCATCATTAAACTTGAATCTATTAACAGCCTTGCCGATGCCGAAAAGCTGCGGGGGGAGCTCGTAGAAATAGCCAGTAATCAGCTTGAGCCCCTGCCTGAAGGCCGGTACTACCATTTTCAGCTCCTTGGCCTTGAGGTTTGGACAATCCGGGGAGAGCTTTTGGGGGAAATCAACGAGATTTTAACTACCGGAAGCAATGATGTCTACGTCGTCAAGGGGGACAAGAAAGAGGTTCTCATCCCGGCTGTTAGCGATGTGGTTAAATCAATTGACCTGGATAAGGGACGACTGGTCATTGAGGCTATAGAGGGGCTGCTCTAAATAAAAAGGCTAGGCCCCGGGCCGTCTCCTTCTTCGCCTCCCGGCCACCTTAAGACGAATCAGGGCGCGGCGCAGTGACGCCTCAGCCCGGGCGGCATCCACCTCAGGGGTGTAGCGCTCTGCCAGCTGCTGCTCAGCGCGGCGCTTGGCCTCCTCAGCCCGGGCAATGTCAATCTCCTCAGCCCTCTCAGCGGCATCAGCCAGCACAATAACCCGGTCCGGCCGCACCTCAAGAAAGCCGCCGGAGACAACCAGGGAATACTCTTCGCCACCCTTCCTGGCCCTGAGCTCGCCCGGTTGCAGTACTGTCATCAGCGGGGCATGGTGGGGCAGAATGGCCATCTCGCCCTCAATGCCCGGGGCGACAACTATATCAACATCATCCGAGAAAATGGCCCGTTCCGCAGTAACAATCTCAAGCCTTATCTTAGACATCACTCACTATCCCTAGAATTTTATTGCTATTCACCCATTTTCTTGGCCGCCTCCACGGCCTCCTCAATAACACCCACCATATAGAAGGCCTGCTCGGGCAGCATATCATGCTTGCCCTCAAGAATCTCCTTAAAGCCGCGCACCGTCTCTTTAATGGAAACATACTTGCCCGGCCGGCCGGTAAAGACCTCGGTAACAAACATCGGCTGGGTTAGAAAGCGCTGTATCTTACGGGCCCGGGCCACGGTGAGCTTATCCTCCTCACTTAGCTCCTCCATACCCAGGATGGCGATTACATCCTGGAGGTCCTTGTAGCGCTGGAGCACCCGCTGCACCTCACGGGCCACCCGGTAGTGCTCCTTGCCGACAACAGCCGGGTCCAGTATTCGTGAGGTTGAGGTCAGCGGATCAACGGCCGGGTATAAACCCTGCTCGGACAGTGACCTCTCCAGGGCGATAACGGCATCAAGGTGACCAAAGGTGACTACGACACCGGGGTCGGTATAGTCATCAGCCGGGACATAGATTGCCTGAAATGAGGTAATCGAGCCCTGTTTGGTTGAGGTAATCCTCTCCTGTAGCTCGCCCATTTCGGTGGCCAGTGTTGGCTGATAGCCTACTGCCGAGGGCATGCGTCCCAGCAGCGCTGATACCTCCATACCAGCCAGGGTATAGCGGTAGATGTTATCAATAAAGAGCAGCATGTCCTGATTCTCCTCATCACGGAAGTACTCGGCCATGGTCAGCCCGGTCAGCCCGACGCGAAGGCGAACCGCCGGCATCTCATTCATCTGGCCGAAGACGAGCACCGTCTTATCAATTACGCCGGACTCCTTCATCTCATTCCACAAATCATTGCCCTCGCGCGACCTCTCGCCAACACCGGCAAAGACGGATAAACCACCGTGCTCGGTGGCAATATTGCGGATAAGCTCCAAGATGATAACCGTCTTACCCACGCCGGCGCCGCCGTAGGCGCCTATCTTACCGCCCTTGGTAAAGGGGGTTATCAGGTCAATGACCTTGATGCCTGTTTCCAGGGTCTGGGTGGTTGTCTCCTGGTCTTCAAACCTAGGCGGCGTCCGATGAATGGGCCATCTTTCCTTGGTCTTGACCTCGCCGAGATTGTCCAGTGGCTCCCCCATAACATTAAAAAGCCGACCCAGGGTAGCTCTGCCCACCGGTACCGAAAGTGAGGCCCCGGTATCTACCGCCTCAGCCCCCCGCTCCAGTCCGTCGGTGGATAGCAGGGACAGGCACCTGACCCAGTTATTGCCCACATGTCCCTGGACCTCAAGCACCAATTTACCGCCATTTCTGGGAACCTCAATGGCATTAAACAGGGCCGGCAGCTTATCCGGGGGGAACTCGATATCAACCACGGTGCCGATAACCCGAACCACCTTACCTTTAGCCATACTAACCTCCTGTGTTTTAGGCCAGAGCCACCGCTCCGCCGGTAATATCAAGCAGGTCCCTGGTAATTGCCTCCTGACGTGCCTTATTATACATCAGGGTTAAATCGCCGGTAAGCTCGTTGGCGTTTTCAGTGGCATTTCGCATGGCCACCATCCTGGCCGACTGCTCACTGGCGATGGACTCCAGGATGGCATGGTAGAGCCGCATCTCAACAAACCGGGGCAGGAGGCCATCCAGAACCCCACTCGGGGCTGGTTCATAGATGTAGTCCACATTCTGGACAGCCGGTACCGGCGCCGGCTCAACGGGCAGTATCTGCTCCATCACCGCCTTCTGAACCATCGTGGAAACAAACTGGGTATAGACCAGGTAGACCATGTCAACCAGGCGGCTACAGAAGTCATCAATAATAATGCGCGAGATGGGCAGGGTATCTATCAGGCTGGGTTTATCACCCAGCCGGGTAAACTCGGCCCGAATATCCCGCCCGTAGCGCCTCATAAAATCAAACCCCTTGCGGCCGACAGTAATCAGGGTAACGGGCTCACTCCGCTCCAGGACAAGGTTGGCCGTCTTGCGGTTGATATTACTGACCAGACCGCCGCAAAGCCCCCGGTCCGGGGTGATGTGCACCACGGCAATCTTTCTTATCGGCCGGCGCTCAAGGAGAGGGTGCAGTATCTCGCCCACCTGGGACAAGGCCGCCAGGCTGGCTATCACCTGTGTTATCTTCTCAGAATAGGGCCGCCCGGCCAGGCCCCGCTCCTGGACCTGCCTCATCCTTGAGGCGGCAATCATCTCCATAGCCCGGGTAATCTTGGCTATGCTGGTGATACCCCGTATGCGGCGGCGAATCAGGCGTATATCGGCCAATCTCTAACCCCTCCCCCTAATCCCCCTCTCCTTAAAAGGAAAGGGGAAAGTGTTTTATAAGAGAGGCTTCGCCTCTCTTTGACTCTCCTTTAAACTTGCCTCTCCAACCTACTCAGTGAGAAAACCCTTCTTAAAGTCCTCAATGGCCGCCTTCAGGGCGGCCTCTGTCTTTTGACTTAAGTCCCCTTCCTTTTTAATAGCCTTGCCCACCTTGGGGTGATTGGCCTCCATAAAGCGATAGAGGTTTGCCTCAAAAGCGGCCACTTTATCTATGGGCACATCATCAACATAGCCATTAATAGCGGCATAAAGAATCATGACCTGATTCTCCAGTGACACCGGGGCATACTGGGGCTGCTTTAATATCTCGGTGATTCTCTGCCCCCGTTCCAATTGGGCTCGGGTGGCCTTATCCAGTTCGGCGGTACCAAACTGGGCAAAGGCAGATAGCTCACGGTACTGGGCCATCTCCAGCTTAAGCCTGCCGGCCACCTTCTTCATCGCCTTGGTCTGGGCGGCGCTGCCCACCCGGGACACCGACAGGCCGACATTGACTGCCGGCCGGATGCCGGCATTAAACAGGTCCGTCTCGACATATATCTGGCCGTCGGTGATGGAGATAACATTGGTCGGAATATAGGCAGCTACATCACCGGCCTGGGTCTCAATAACAGGCAGGGCGGTAAGAGAACCGCCGCCATATTCATCATCGTATTTGGCCGCCCTCTCAAGTAAGCGGCTGTGCAGATAGAAAACATCACCGGGGTAGGCCTCCCGTCCCGGCGGACGATGCAGCAGCAGCGATAGCTGCCGGTAGGCCCAGGCGTGTTTGGTCAGGTCATCATAGACAATCAGGGCCTCTTTGCCCTTCTCCATAAACTCCTCACCGATGGCGCAGCCAGCATAAGGGGCCAGGTATTGTAGAGCCACCGAGTCAGAGGCATTGGCGGCGACAACCACGGTATGCTCCATGGCCCCGTGCTCTTCCAGGGTGGCCACCACCCGGGCCACCTTGGACACCTTCTGGCCGATGGCCACATAGATGCAGATTAAGTCACCACCCTTCTGGTTGATAATAGTATCAAGGGCAATGGCCGTTTTCCCCGTGGAGCGGTCGCCGATAATAAGCTCTCGCTGCCCCCGGCCGATGGGAAACATGCTGTCTATCGTCTTGATACCCGTCTGCACCGGTGTATCCACCGATTTACGCATGACCACATTGGGGGCTATCCGCTCCAGGGGACGGCTCTTCCTGGTCTTTAGGGCACCCCGGCCATCAATCGGCCGGCCCAGAGGATCAACCACCCGACCAATGAGGGCGTCACCGACCGGCACCTCGGCAATACGGTCGGTGCAGCGCACCTCGTCGCCTTCCTTGATTTCGGTATCTTCACCAAGGATAACGGCGGCCACGCTGTCCTCTTCCAGGTTTAGGGCAATACCCATAATGTCGTGGGGAAACTGGAGCAGCTCGTTGTACTTGGCCGCGGCCAGCCCGTGGATGCGGGCAATACCGTCACCTACCTCAATCACCGTGCCCACATCGGCCACGGTCACCGGAAGGCCAAACTGCTCAATCTGCTGTTTGATAATAGAAACAATATCCTGTCCTCTTGTTGTCACCTACACCACCTCCTTAGCGGCATCTTCATTATATCCTGCCCTGGCGCAACTCCCTTCTCAGAGCGGCCAGGCCACTGCGGGTGCTGCCGTCTAGTAACCTATCGCCAATCCTGGCCACCATCCCGGATACCAGGCTCGGGTCAACCCTGGTCTTAAGGACTATCTTTTTGGCCACCAGGGCACCCAGGCGCCGCTTTAATCGGGCCTTAGCCTCATCACTTAACGGGACGGCGGTGGTAACCTCGGCCTGCTCAATGCCCCGGTAGCTACTCAGCAGCCGCTCAAACTCATCGCTAATATCACCGATGAAGTTAAACCTGCCCTTGGTTATTAAAAGATAGGTCAGATTCAGCACCAGGGGATTTAGCTCAACCAGCTGTTCAGCCAGCAGCTTGGCCTTATCCTCAAAACGAATCTTGGGCTCCTCCAGAAAGGCCCGAATCTCAGCGTCCTCACCGAGACGGGCAACCTTCTTTAGGTCTCGTTGCCAGACATCCAGTTCATTTTTGTCACCGGCAATCTGAAACGCTGCCTGGGCGTATCGGATAGCCGAAACTCTTCTAGCCACCACCTTCTCCCATATTAAGCAGTTCAGCCCTTCTTAAGCTCGGTACTTTCTTCAAGAACCCTATCAATAAGCTGGCGATGGGCTTCCTTATCCAATGACTGTTCAATTACCTTACCCGCCGCCAGGATGGTCAAATCGGCAAACTCCTGGCGCAGCTCATCAATAACCTCATCCCGCTCACGGCGTATCTCGGCACGGGCCCGGGCCAGCAGGGCCTCAGCTTCCTTCTTGGCCTCAGCCCTGACCTTCTGCCCAACCTCCTCACCGGTGAGCACTGCCTGGTCAATTATCTCCTGGCCCTTTCTGCCCGCCTGCTCAATCCGCTTCTTGAACTCTTCCTCAGCCTTCTCTACCTGCTGCTTGATCTCCTCTGTTTGCTCCATGCTCTCCTTAATCCTACGAGAGCGCTCATCAAGCATCCTCATTATCGGCTTATAGGCCACCAGATAGAGTATGCCCAGCAGGATGGCAAAGTTTACAATCTGCGCTAGCAGAGAAGGCAAATTAATGCCCAGTCCTTCCACTGGAACTTCCTCCCATCTACACTATTTAGGCGACAAATATGAGCACGATAGCCACCACCAGGGCGTAGATGGCGCATGCCTCAGCTAGAGCGACCGCAAACAACAAATTGGTGAATATTGGTCCCCGGGCCTCCGGATTACGGGCCACCGCCTGCGTAGCGCCCCACCCCAAAATCCCTATTCCAATCCCGGGGCCGATGGCACCCAAGCCTATGGCCAGGCCAGCCGCCAAAAATTTAGCTGCTTCTATCTCCATGCTTTTCTCCTCTCCTCTTTTTAATATACCTAACCGTCATAAATTATACTAATGCGCTTCCTCAGTATGTGGCGTCACTGCAATAGTGGCAAACACCAGGGTCAAGCCGCCAAAAATGAGCGCCTGGATAAAACCGACCAACAACTCAAGGCCGTAAAAGGGGATGGCCAGGACAAAGGGTGCCAAGAAGAGCATCATTAAAAGCAGTATCTCACCCCCGGTCATGTTGCCAAAAAGACGGAAGGTAAAGCTTAAAATGCGCACAAATTCACTGAGCAACTCTATAAAGCCGATGAAAACATCAATAGCTCCATTCACCAGGCCGCCAAGGCCTTCCTTGACCTTGCCCCTAAATACCTGTCGGACGCCACCTATAAATCTACCGGCATTAAAAAACTTCTTCAGATAACGAAACACGCCGACAGATTTTAACCCCCAGTACTCAACCATAACAAAAGAGGTCAGGGCCAGGGCCAGCGGCAGGTTGATATCGGTATTGGCGCCACGCAGCAGATGGACTGTCTCACCATGGGCATTGGTGACCAGTATTGAGCCGTAGCCGGGGAAGAGGCTCAGCCAGGCATTGGCCAGAACAAACAAGAATAGGGTAGCCACCAGCGGGAAAAAGCGCCGCCCGTTCTCTTTGCCAGCAATATCCTCACAAAAACTCAACAGCCAGCCAATGGCTGCCTCTAACATAGTTTGCAGCCGGGAGGGCACCAGCTTCATCTTGCGGGTGGCCGCATAGAATATACCACCGAGGATGGCAATGGTCAGCCAGGCAGTAAGCATGGTGTTGGTGATGGAAAAGCCGAGAACAGAAAATATCTCTTCCGGCGGTAGTTGCGGCTGGGGTGACTCAACAATAAGCCAGCTGGGCAGCCCGATGTCACCCAGAAAACTGCGGCCCAGGGCGCCGCTGAGCAGACTGATTACGCCCAGTGCCAGTAGAAGGACAATAATCCCAAAGAAAAAGGGGCGCCGAACGCCCAGAATCCTCCGTTCAGGCACTAACTATTCCCCTTGTTCCGCCGGTTAGTGGCTCCAGGAAGCATGCGATAAACACCATAAAAAGCAACGATGACGCCCAACAATAGACCGATTATCAACCAGAGAGGCTCGCTATTGAGTTTGCCATCAAGCCAGCGGCCAGCCAGTACGCCCAATATAATACAACCACTGATATACCAGCCTACACCGACCAGCTTCAGGGCTGCCAGCCACCTGTTCATCCAAGCCTCAAACCTATCCAGCATATCAGAACTATCAGTCTAAGGTCAAGCCCTGGCCACTTTAGCCCTAGTCTTTTTCGGGCACCAAAAAACCCCAGTACCAGCGTCCCAGGGTTTTTAGATTGCCAATTAATAGACTTGTTCTGTTGCCTATTCTTCCCCCTGTTCCTTTGCCACTTGGCCAAAGATGCAGGAGAAGTCGCCACTGAAGTCTTTTAGAAAATTGTGCATGTCAAGGGCCTCGTCGGCCGTAGGCACGGTTATCTTTCTGAATTTGGTTAGTTCAGCCGAGGTTAGGTCGCTAACAACCTCAGACAGACCTTCTTCCCTGACTATCACCGCCACCAGGCACCGAGTCTGACAGGCAACACATGAGGCGCTTAAGAACCACAGGCTCTCCTGCCGGCCCAGAATGTTAATGCTGTCGGCCTCATAGTGCCGCCCGCAGAGGCCACACTTTATTGAGGTCATCAACCTCTTGATAAGATTCTCTTCCACCAGTCCAACCCCAAATCCGCCAGGCCAGACAAGGCCCCGGCCTAAGACTTCCGCTTGTCAAAGCTCTCCCAATCAAGGGTATCAATAAAATCACGAAAGGCTGACATTCGCTTCATCTCTTCTTCGCTAATCTTCTTGCCTTTACCTTCGGCCTCGTCTGCCTTTTCTTCAAAAATCGGCTTGCCCGTCTCCTTGTCTAGCAGGATACTGGCTTTGTCTAAAACTGACTCCTCGGCATAAATAGGCACATCCGTCCTGACGGCTACGGCCAATGCGTCACTGGGCCGGGAGTCCACCTCCATCTGGCCGCCATCGACACTGAGAATAATCTTGGCGTAGAAGGTATCATTCTTAAGGTCATTAACGATTATAGAGTTGACCTTGGCCCCCAGGACCTCAATTATCATATTCAGCAGGTCGTGGGTCAGCGGCCTGGGTACCGTTACCCCCTGTAACTTCACGGCTATGGCATCGGCCTCAGCGGTACCAATCCAGATAGGTAGATAGCGTTCGGCCTCTTTCTCCTTCAGAATCACCATCCGCTGATAATTCATCAAACTTACCCGGATGCTATCAATGGTCATCTCAATCATTGCTGACCTCCCCTACTTTCAAAGCCCAAGTAGTTAAAGTTTACTCCCCATTACCAGAAACTGTCAATAAAAATAGCTCCAGCATTTATAGTTTTTAGCCCACTTTTAGTTGAACTATTCCAATATGGTATAATAATTATACCTAAACCGTCTTAACAAGAAGGAGAATAGATAATGCCGATAGGCCGCAATGCTATTGTCTGGTTTAAAGAGGTCACCAAAAATGATGTCGCCACTGTCGGCGGTAAGGGGGCCAATCTGGGTGAGATGACCAGTGCCCGGATACCGGTACCACCCGGTTTTATTGTCACGGCTGATGCCTACTACGATTTTCTGAAGAAGGCAAATTTGAGCGGCAGTATCAGCCGGCTACTAAAACCACTGGACCCGAATAACAGCAAGCAGCTCAACCGAACAGCGGCCAAGGTTAAGCAGGTGATTCTGGATGCCGCCATGCCGCCGGAGCTTGCCCAAGAGATTAAGAATGCTTACAAAAAGCTGGGTAGGGGCCTGGTGGCGGTGCGCTCTTCGGCCACGGCTGAAGACCTGCCGGAGGCCTCCTTCGCCGGTCAGCAGAGTACCTTCCTCAATATCCAGGGAGAGGATGAGGTAGTCAGCGCCGTAAAAAAATGTTGGGCATCCCTGTTTGAACCACGGGCTATCTACTACCGGGAACAGTATGGCTTTGACCACTTCAAGGTGGGCATTGCCGTCCCGGTGCAGAAGATGGTCCAATCCCAGACCTCCGGCGTCATTTTTACCATAGAGCCAATCACCAGTGACACCGGTAAAATAATTATTGAGGCGATATACGGTCTGGGTGAAGGTCTCGTCTCCGGAGAGGTTAAACCCGACCTTTATATTATAGATAAACAGGGACCAACCATCATCTCCAAGAGAATAAGCCTTCAGGAACAAAAGCTAATGAGAGACCCTGAGGGGAGAGACCGAGACCCCAATATCTGGCAGCCAATCCAACCATCATATCAGGAACAGCAGAAGATAACCGATGATGAAATACTCAAGCTGGCCGAGCTGGCCCAATATATAGAAGACCACTACCGGAGCCCCCAGGATATTGAATGGGCTAAAGAAGATGGTGAAATCTTTATTGTTCAAACCCGGCCGGTAACCAAATTCTATGAAAAAACCGAGGTTGAACCTGAAATCAAGGCCCCGGTACTGCTGGCCGGAGACTCCGCCAGCCCGGGTCTAGCCTCAGGACCGGTCAAGATAATACTTGAGGCCTCCAGGATAGACCGGGTAAAGGATGGCGACATCCTGGTGGCCGAGATGACCACCCCTGACTTCGTGCCCGCTATGAAGAGGGCGGTGGCTATTGTCACCAACCGTGGCGGCCGGACCTCGCACGCCGCTATTGTCAGCCGGGAGCTGAGTATCCCCTGCGTTGTCGGCACCGGAGAGGCAACCAATATTCTGACTAATGGTCAGATAATCACCGTTGATGGAGCTCATGGCAAGGTCTATAACGGCAAGGTGACCCGGAGAATACAAACGACCTCGGTAGCTGCTATGGTCAGGGAGGCTATCAAGACCAAGACCAAGGTTTATGTAAACCTGGCCCAGCCCGAACTGGCCGACTCAGTGGCCGCCCGTAATGTTGACGGCGTCGGCCTATTCCGAGCCGAATTCATCATCAGCCAGATCGGCAAGCATCCCCGCTATATGATTAAACAGGGGCAGGAAGAGGAATTTATTGATAAGCTCTACCAGGGCCTGTTTACCTTCGCCAAGGCCTTTAGTCCCCGGCCGGTAGTCTACAGAACCACCGACTTCAAGACCAATGAGTACCGGGAACTCACCGGTGGCCAGGAATTTGAAGAGGTTGAGGAGAATCCTATGATTGGTTATCGGGGCGCCTCACGATATATTACCGACATAGATGTCTTCAAACTGGAGATAGAGGCCATAAAGAGATGCCGTAAGGACTATAAGAATCTATGGGTTATGATTCCCTTCGTGCGAACGGTTAATGAGCTAAGGCAAACAGTAAAAATCCTGAAGCAAGAAGGCCTAAAACGCTCCAGTGATTTCAAGCTGTGGATGATGGTCGAGGTACCGTCTAATATCCTTCTCATTGAGAAGTTCCTCGAGGTTGGTCTTGACGGCATATCAATAGGCTCCAACGACCTGACCCAGCTTATCCTGGGCATTGACCGGGACAGCGCCAAACTGGCCAAGACCTTTGATGAGCGAGATGAAGCCGTACTGGTGGCCCTGGAGAGGGCCATCAAGGTATCAAAGAGCATGGGTGTTACCTCATCCATCTGCGGGCAGGCGCCCTCAGTGTACCCCGAGCTTACCCAAAAGCTGGTGGCCTGGGGCATCACCTCTGTTTCTGTAAGCCCTGATATGATTGGCACCACCCGGGAGATTATTGCCCGGGCAGAGGCCAAACTAAAACTCAAATGACTTTAAATTTTAATATTCACCAGAGAACGGAGGAAAGGGAGTCAAGCCTTTCACCATACGCAGTAAAAAGCAACCTATCTCGGGGCCGGCTTAAAGACGAAGAACCCTGCCCGGTACGCACCACCTTTCAGCGTGACCGGGACCGAATTATCTATTCAAAGGCCTTCCGCCGCCTAAAGCACAAGACACAGGTCTTCATCGCCCCCCTGGGAGACCACTATGTAACCCGACTAACCCATACCCTGGAGGTATCGCAGCTGGCCCGGACGATAGCCCGTGCCCTAAATCTTAATGAGGACCTGACCGAGGCCATCAGCCTGGGGCACGACCTGGGCCATACCCCCTTCGGTCATGTCGGTGAGGAGGTCTTAAGCGAGCTTTATCACGGCGGTTTCAGGCACAACGAACAGAGCCTGCGAGTTGTTGACCTTCTGGAGAAAAATGGCCAGGGCCTAAACCTTAGCTGGGAGGTGAGAGACGGCATCCTAAACCACTCCAAGGCAAGAGCCGATATCCTGGGAGAAGGCTCGGGAAAGGCCGGTACCCTGGAGGGCCAGGTATGTAAGATTGCTGATGCCATTGCCTACATCAACCATGATATTGCCGATGCCATAAGAGCCGGCATCATCACCGAGGATGACCTGCCGTCATCAGCTACCGCGGTACTGGGCCACAGCCACTCATCACGAATCAATACCATGGTCTGCGATATCATTCATAATTCCTGGTCGGTGACCGGCTCCCAGACCGACACCGAGCCGTCGATACGGATGAGTCCCCAGGTTCTTAAGGCCAGTAACAGCCTGCGTGAATTTCTTTTTAAACAGGTCTACGAGCCGAAAGACAGGGCAACTGATAAGGCCAGGGAGATAGTTTGCCGCTTATATAAATACTTTGTGGAACATGATGACAGGCTACCGCCGGAGTATCTTACCTATGGCGATGATGCGGAACGCAGAGTAGTCGACTATATCGCCGGCATGACCGACCAGTATGCCCTAAGGCTGGCTGAAGAGC
>JAUXAE010000025.1 GCA_030620035.1 Dehalococcoidales bacterium | reverse complement strand
ATGGTGGCCGCTGTTAATAGTGCCGCCACCCATGGAGTGAAACCCGACCTGACCATCCTGCTGGATGTGCCTGTAGAGGCAGGGCTGATTCGTAAGAAGACGGCCCGGCGAGACCGCTTTGAGCGGGAGGCTCTAGCCTTTCATCATAGGGTGCACGAGGGTTACCTCAAGCTGGCGGCCAAGGAGCCCGAGCGCTGGCTGGTAGTAGATGCTACCCAGAATAAGAAAATAACCGAGCAGGTTATCTGGCAGCGGGTGAGTGAGCTGCTTTCCCAAAGAGGGTTCTAGATTGGCCATGTCAGCAGAGCGGGTTGTCGTCGCTATGAGTGGTGGGGTGGATTCCTCTCTGGCCGCCGCCATCCTGAAAGATGAGGGCTACCGGGTTATCGGCGTTACCATGCGGCTTCAAGCTGAATCCAAGGTGGTAGAAAGGGCCCGAAGGGTAGCCAAGAGGCTGGCTATCCCTCACTATGTGGCCGACTTCAGGGATATCTTTAGCCGAATGGTCATTACCGATTTCTGTCGCCAGTATAGCCGGGGCAGGACACCCAACCCCTGCATCAGCTGTAACCGCCATATCAAGTTTGGCGCCCTGCTGAATAAAGCCAAAGAACTGGGTGCCGCCTTTCTAGCCACCGGCCACTATGCCCGGGTGGCACGCTTAGCAAATGGCTATCGCCTGCTTAAGGCCGTTGACCCTGGTAAAGACCAATCCTACTTTCTCTATATCCTGGGTCAGAGGCAGCTTGAATATCTGCTACTGCCCATAGGCAACCTCCACAAGACAGAGGTCAGAGAAATGGCCAGTGACCTGGGTCTGACCACAGCCCAAAGCCAGGAGAGCCAGGACATCTGTTTTGTCCCGGATAGTGACTACCGCTCATTTATCACTGAGCACATCCCGTTAAAGCCCGGGGACATCGTTGATACTGAAGGCAGGCTTCTGGGACGGCACAAGGGCCTGGCCCTACATACCGTAGGCCAGAGACAGGGTCTGGGTCTGGCTTCAGCCAGGCGCTTATATGTCTTAAGGCTTGAGGTCAATAGTAACCGACTGGTGGTGGCTGACCACGACAGACTCTTAAGCCACCGGCTCCGGGCCGGCCGGTTAAACTGGGTATCGGGTAGGGCTCCGACCGACGATGGTAATATAACAGCCAGAATAAGATACAGAACACCCGAAGTAGCAGTTAGACTGCACATTAAAAATGGCACTGCCCAAGTTCAGTTTGACCAGCCCCAGCGGGCGGTGGCCCCCGGGCAGGCGGTAGTCTTCTATCAGGGTGAGGCCGTCCTGGGCGGGGGTATAATTGAGCCTGGTAACCAATATGAAGAGGGTTAATCTGATGGGTAACCTGATGAGACCGTCCTTTGATGAGGAAAGAGCCCTTGGGGTAAGGGGCTACCGCTATATTGCCGGTATTGATGAGGCCGGTCGCGGTGCCCTGGCCGGTCCTGTTGTCGCCGCCGCCGTCATCCTTCCCGGCAACTGTAAAACCAGCTGGCTGGACCAGGTAAGGGACAGCAAGCTGCTGACCCCAAATAAACGTGATTACCTGTTTAAGTGCATCCGCGAGGTAGCGGTATCAGTGGGTGTTGGTGTCGCTTCCCACGAAATCATAGATGCCCTAAACATAGTTAAGGCAACACGGCTGGCCATGAAGCTGGCTATAGAGCAGCTTTCACCAAGACCTGAGTCTCTGCTGATAGACTACCTGCTGCTGCCCGAGGTATCACTACCTCAGAAGGGCATAATCGGTGGTGATGCCCGATGCTTTTCCATTGCCTGCGCCTCCATCGTGGCCAAGGTGAGCCGGGACCGCCTGATGGTAGAGCTGGATACTATCTACACCGGTTACCAGCTAGCTCGTCACAAAGGCTACTGGACACCAGAGCACCTGTTCCATCTATACCGGTTGGGGCCATCACCCATTCACCGAAGGTCTTTTCAGCCAATCAAGGACTTAATCAGAGATGAAACGTAGAGATACCGGCCGTCTGGGAGAAAAGCTGGCCCAGGATTTCCTGATAAAGCGGGGCTACCGCATCCTGGAGACAAACTACCGCTCTCCTGAAGGTGAAATTGATATTATCGCCAGGCACGGAGAATACCTTGTCTTTATTGAGGTAAGGACCAAAACAAGCCTCAGTTTCGGCGGTCCTGAAGAGTCAATCACCCTGACCAAAAAAGCCCGGCTGATAGCCAGTGCCCAGCACTACCAGCAGAGTCATGACAATCTGCCGCTTTTGTGGCACATTGATGTTGTCGCCGTAAGACTGAACCAGAAAGGGGAACTGTCTCAGATTGACCTTATCGAGAACGCGGTAAATGAAATACCTGAGCGCAGGCAGTTTTACCATCCGCTATAGCTTATGCTAAAATTAACCGTTTATCCCTTAATTAACCGGCTGAATCGCTCACCCAAGCAGATGTAAAGGTGACTTCATCAGACAAGACGCCAGAGCAAACACTGCGCATCATTGATGCCAGCCTGGACCGCGTTGGCGAGGGGCTTCGCCTTCTTGAGGACCTGGCCCGCTTTCTGCTTAATGATGCTGTCCTGGCCCGGCAGCTAAAAACGATGCGGCACCAGCTTGTTACCGGTACCCCATCATTTGACCAGCGTCTCCTTCAGGCACGCAACGCCCGGACAGATGTCGGCAGGGAAATTAAGGCCGGCGGGACAGTCCAAGTGAGGGATCTCAAGGCATTGGTGGTGGCTAATGCCAAGAGGGTGCAGCAGTCTCTTCGGGTCGTTGAGGAACTGGCCAAGATGCCCGGTATTGAACTAGACCCGAAAAGGTTCAAGGAGGCCCGATTTAGCCTCTACACTATAGAACGAGAGCTATTGGCCAAACTGCTGCGCCGGGATAAAGTTGAGCGTATCCGTGGGCTTTACGTTGTTGTCGATACACAGGCCCTGGCCGGGCGTAGTCATCTTGAGGTGGCCGGCCAGGCAATAGATGGCGGCGCCAGGGTAATTCAACTCCGTGACAAAATCATGAGCAAAAGGGGACTGCTAACCATTGCCCGGCAGCTTAAAGAGCTGTGTGCTGAGGGCGATGCCCTTTTCATAGTAAATGACCATCTTGACCTGGCCCTGGCGGCTGATGCTGACGGACTGCACCTGGGCCAGGATGACCTGCCGGTTGGCCTTGCCCGACAGTTACTGCCCTTGGACAGGCTCCTGGGCTGCTCAGTAGCCAGTGTTGAGCAGGCTATTGCCGCCGAAGCTGAGGGTGCCGACTATATCGCCGCCGGGGCTATCTTTCCCACCGGCTCCAAAGAAGCCATTGAGGTAATCGGCTTAGGAAATCTAAGACTCATCAGAAAGGCGGTAAAACTACCCCTGGTGGCCATCGGTGGTATCAACCACCAAAATGTGGCTCAGGTTGTGGCCGCCGGTGCCGATTCGGTGGCTGTTATCAGCGCCGTACTCAAGGCGGACTCTCCCCAGGAAGCCGCCCGAAAAATAGTTGATAGGCTTGAGGCAGTAAAATGAGCCGGCTAAGTGACAAACTGGATTTAATCATAGGGCCGATAAGAAAGCAATTTGCCGCCCGGGATGAGGCCCGGGAAAGGATACTGCCCCTGTGCCGCGAGGTCATCCGTTACTCAAGTCAGGTGATTCGCACCCTACACCGCCGGCAATTTGACTCGGCTGGGGGCAAGCTAGAAAAAGCCCGCGGCCTGCTTGATGAGGCGGCGCGGGTTATTACTGAGCATGGTGAGCTGGGCAACACCGGCTTTTTTAGAGATGCCCAAAAGGAATTTAGTGAAGCCAGCTTCACCCTGGCCCTGGTAACCGGTAAACCAATACCGGGGCCCGGTGAACTGGCTGTTGATTCTGCCGCCTACCTAAACGGGCTGGGTGAAGCAGTAGGTGAGCTCAGGCGCTATCTTCTAGATTCTATGAGGCAGGGCGACCTGTCATCGGGCGAAGAAATACTGTCGGCCATGGATGACATCTATAATGTCCTGGTTACCATGGACTTCCCCGATGCCATCACCGGCGGTCTGCGCCGCACCACCGATATGGTTCGCGGCGTTCTAGAAAGGACAAGAAGCGACCTGACACTGGCCATGCAGCAGAAGAGCCTGGAGAACCGGTTAGACAAGTTTGAGGAAAACCTTAAGTAGTTTTTACTACTTTGCCCCATAGTCTAGAAAGGAGACTAGATATTGGACCCAATACTAATCGCGGTCCTGAGCGGCGTCCTGGGGCTGGCCGTGGCCGGCTTCATGGCGCAATACGTACTGAAACAGGACCAGGGCTCGGCCAAAATAAGGGAGATATCGGCGGCCATTAAGGAGGGTGCCCTGGCCTTTCTGGGTCGGGAGTACCGGGTGCTGGCCCTATTTGTGGCCGTGGTGACTATCCTATTGGGGGTAGTGCCCAACCTGGGCTGGCTGGTATCATTGGCCTTTATCTTCGGCGCCATCTGTTCCGGGCTGGCCGGTTTCGCCGGTATGAGTATCGCCATCAGGGCCAACTCCAGGACGGCTGCTGCCGTCCAGAAGAGCCTGAACCATGGCCTGCGTGTTTCTTTCCGCAGCGGGGCCGTGATGGGCATGTGTGTTGTCGGTATTGGCATCCTAGGCCTGAGCATCCTCTATCTGGCCTTTAACGGCCACCCTGACTTCCTCAAGATTATCCCCGGCTTTGGCTTCGGTGCCTCATCGGTGGCCATATTTGCCCGGGTCGGGGGTGGCATCTACACCAAGGCAGCCGATACCGGCGCTGATATTGTGGGTAAGGTGGAAAAGGGCATCCCTGAGGACGACCCCAGAAACGCGGCCGTCATTGCCGATTTTGTTGGTGACAATGTCGGTGATGTCGCCGGCATGGGCGCCGACCTCTTTGAATCCTATGTTGATTCCATCATTGCCACCATGACACTGGGCATAATCGCCGCCTATTCCATCACCTTGGACAGGGCCCTGGTCCCCGATGAGGCCACCGCCTGGTTCCTGCCCATGCTGGTAGCCGCCGGCGGCATCTTGGCCTCTATAATCGGCATCTTCCTGGTCAGGGTGGGTGAAAAACTTAAGATGGCGGCCCTGCTCAACGCCCTGCGCCGCGGTACCTTCACCGCCTCAATCCTGACGGCCATCTTCGCCTTTTTGACGGTTTATTTCCTTGAGGCCGATATCGGCGTTTTCTGGGCTATTCTGGTCGGCCTTGTCGCCGGTGTCCTGATCGGGGAGAGCACCAACTACTTTACCTCCTATGCCTACAAGCCCACGCTAGGCATTTCAGAGGCATCTCAAACCGGTGCCGGCACCAATATAGTCAGCGGTCTGGCCAACGGCCTGATGAGCACCCTGCCGCCCATTATTTTCGTCGTCATTGCCATCACCGTGGCCCACCACTTTGCCGATGTCTATGGTGTGGCCATCGCCGGGGTGGGTATGCTGGCCACGCTGGGCATCCAGGATGCCACTGATGCCTATGGGCCGGTGGCCGATAACGCCGGGGGCATTGTTGAGATGTCGGGCCTGCCGCCGGAGATCAGGCGGCGCACCGATGCCCTGGATTCCCTAGGCAATACCACGGCGGCCACCGGCAAGGGCTTTGCCATTGGTGCCGCCGGGCTGACCGCCCTAGCCCTGCTCCTCGCCTACTCACAGGCGGCCGGCATAACACTTTCCAGTATCAGTCTGCTCGACCCCCATGTTATCTCGGGGCTCTTTTTGGGTGCCATGCTGCCGGCCATCTTCTGCGCCCTAACCCTAAAGGCCGTGGGTAAGACCGGCTTCTCCATAGTCAACGAGGTTCGCCGGCAGTTTCGTGAGATACCGGGGTTGATGGAGGGAAAGGCCAAGCCCGAGTACGCCCGCTGTGTTGACATCTGCACCAGAGACGCCATAAAGCAGATGCTGGCCCCGGGCCTGATAACGATACTATCACCGATTGTCGTCGGCCTATTGCTGGGGCCGCTGGCCCTGGCTGGCTTCCTGGCCGGGGCCATTGTCACCGGCTTTATCCTAGCCGTGGCCTTTGCCAACGCCGGTGGCTCGTGGGATAACGCCAAGAAGTGGATAGAGACCGGTGCCTACGGGGGTAAGGGCTCGGACGCCCATAAGGCAGCTGTGGTCGGCGATACGGTGGGTGACCCGATGAAGGATACCTCGGGGCCATCACTGAACATCATGATAAAGCTAATCTCAATAATTGCCCTGGTTCTGGCCCCGGTCATGGCCGAATTTGCCGGCCTAATCTAGAACTTGGGCTGACCTTGGAGAAAGGGGTTGCCCCGGCGCTCATCACCGATGGTGGTCTCAGGTCCGTGGCCGGGGTAAACAACTACCTCGTCAGGCAGAATCATGAGCTTATTATGGATGCTTTCCATTAGCTGGCTATAGTCGCCGCCAGGCAGGTCAGCCCGGCCGATGCCGTAATTGAACAGGGTATCACCGCTAAAGCAGACCCCCTCACCATAAAGGCAGATACCTCCCGGCGAATGCCCCGGCGTGGGCAGTACCGTAAATCTTAGGTTACCGACCTCTATACTCTCCCAGCCCTTGAGCAGCCTGTCAGGGGCCAGTGGTTTCTGGTGGGCAACACTCAAAAACATACTTAGGGAGCGGTTATACAGGCTCTTGGCATCATCGGCATGAATAGCCACCGGGGCCCCGGTGGCCTCTTTAACCCCCTTTAGGGCAGCCATGTGGTCCATATGCCCGTGGGTCAAAAAGATAATCTTTATGTCAATTCCTAGCCGCCTAACCTTTTTCAGAATCGCCTCAGCCTCATCACCGGGGTCTATTATCAGCCCTTCTTTAGTTACCTCATCAGCAACGATATAGCAGTTAGCGGCTAAAGGGCCGACCACCAGTTTCTCTACTATCATGGCTAATCCCAAGTCTAGACAGACCTGCTATTTTAGCATCCCGCCGGGCTAACGACAACAAAATGACTTTGACATCTTGGCCCAAAGCTGATAACTTTTACTATATTAACCACGGCTATTTGAACTAAATGGCGACCACAATTCTGATTTTAACAGCCGTCTTTCTTTTCGGTATTGGCCTTGGCGCTGTCATCTGGTTTATCGGGCGCTCTAGAAAGGCAGTTAAAGGCCCTAAGACAGCCGGGCCAACAACGGCTCCGGTAACCTTTCACTGGGGTTTTATTATCCTGCCGCTGGCCATTTTTCTTCTCTCCGTAATACTTACCATCTATTTCTACCGCCTGCTGCCCGCCGAGGTGGCCTACCGTTTTAAGCTTGATGGCTCTCCCGGCGGCTGGCTCAGCCGTGAGATGACCGTCTCAATAATGCTAGGGGCCCAGTTTCTGCTGGCCCTAGCCGCCGGGGCCACCACCTGGGGGATAACCAAAATGGGTTTTTTATCAGGGCACCAGGCCAGCCTTTGGGTCAAACCGGAAAGGGTACTGGCCTTTATGGGCAATATGCTGGCCATACCCCAGCTTATCTTATGCTTTGCAACCCTGGATATTTTCAGCTACAATGCTTATCAGGTACATATTATGCCCTTATGGCTGTTTGCCCTGATTGTTATGGTAATCGGGGCTTTAATTCTGGGCATATTCTCTATTCCAGTGATGCTGAAGGCCTGGAAGGCCCTTAGCGGTCAGCCAAGTAATAATCTCAAGGAGTGATACTATTGGCCCAAAAGATACCAACTGAGGCTACCATGGAAAAGATTGTCTCTCTCTGCCGGCGTCGCGGTTTCATCTTCCCCAGCAGCGACATCTACGGTGGGCTGTCCAGCTGCTGGGACTATGGCCCCTTGGGCGTCGAGCTTAAAAGCAATATCAAGCAGGCCTGGTGGCGGGCCGTGGTTCAGCAGCGCGATGACATGGTGGGCCTGGACACCAGCATACTGATGCACCCCCGGGTCTGGGCGGCCAGCGGTCATCTGGAGGGCTTCGCTGACCCGCTGGTGGAGTGCAAGAGCTGCCACCTGAGGTGGCGCAGTACTGATCTGGAGGCCGATAACTGCCCGGCCTGTGGTGGTGAACTGACCGAGCCGCGCCAGTTTAACCTGATGTTTAAGACCTCCATGGGGCCGGTTGAGGATGAGGCCAGCACCGTCTACCTACGCCCCGAGACGGCCCAGGGTATCTTTGTCAACTTCCAGAATGTTCTCGATACCACCAGGAAGAAGCTGCCCTTCGGCATTGCCCAGATAGGCAAGTCATTCCGCAACGAGATTACCACCGGCAACTTCATCTTCCGCAGCCGGGAGTTTGAGCAGATGGAGATTGAGTACTTTGTCAAGCCAGGGACTGATGAGCACTGGTTCAACTACTGGCTTGATGAGCGCCTTAACTGGTATCTAGAGCTGGGTATCAAGAGGCAACACCTAAGGCGGCGCCAGCACACCAAGGGAGAGCTGGCCCACTATGCCCGCTCGTGCTATGACATTGAATACCGGTTCCCGATGGGCTGGTCCGAGCTTGAGGGCATCGCCAACCGCGGTGACTTTGACCTCAGACAGCATGCCAAATTCAGCGGCAAGAGTCTGGAGTACTTTGATGATGAGACCAAGGAACACTATGTGCCTTATATTATAGAGCCATCAGCCGGGGCCGACCGTTCCACCCTGGCCTTCCTGGTTGATGCCTATGATGAGGAACAGGACAAGGACGAGGTAAGGGTGGTGCTCCGCCTCCACCCGGCCCTGGCCCCATTCAAGGCGGCCGTGCTCCCCTTAAGCCGGCGCCCGGCCCTGGTAGAGGCAGCTCAGCAGATATACGCCGACCTGCGTCAGTGCTGGATGGTAGGCTACGATGATGCCCAGAGTATCGGCCGCCGCTACCGGCGCCAGGATGAGATTGGCACCCCCTACTGCATCACCGTTGACTTCCAATCGCTTGAGGATAACCAGGTCACCATCCGGGAGCGTGATAGCATGAAACAGATACGAGTTCCCATCAGCGAACTGAAGAACACGCTACGTGCCAAGCTCAGTGGTGAGCCCTTTGATACCCAGCCATTGTGGACAACAAAGGGTTGATGTGACTAAAGGCAAAATACTATAAAAATTTTGGGAAACAATTCGTATCTGGTTAGCTTTGAATTGTTATTTGTGTTATGTCAACAAAAATGGACAGCAGTCAAAAAGATTGAATAAGCAAGAAGGGGTGACTAATGGATAAAATGTCCAACAAGTATAGAGTCATTGTAGTTGACCCGCCCTGGAATCAGGGAAAGACGGGTAAGCGAAAAAGCCGACCGAATCAAACAACGACACTGGATTATCCGACACTGTGCAAAGAGGAATTGTTAAAGGTGCCGATTGATAAATGGGCGGCTGAAGAACAGAGTTTTTTGTGGTTATGGGCAACCAACAGTAAAGACAGGAAAACTAGGGAACCCATCTTAAAAATGGCCTTTGAATTGATGGACCGATGGGGGTTCACATTTTATACGGTAATAACTTGGAATAAACGAACGGGACCTTGTCCATTCGGGCCTTATCAAATCGTCACTGAACATATACTGTTTGGTTATAGAGGTAAAGCAATTTTTAACAGAGATTGTTTAGGTAAGATGCAAACATGTTTTACCGAAACATCTACAATACATAGTGCAAAGCCTGATTCTTTTTACCAGCAACTTAAAGAGTATTTTGAGGGGCCAAGATTGGACGTTTTCTCAAGGCAAGTTCGTAACGGATACGATGGATGGGGAAATCAATACGGCAAGCTCACAGTTGGTGAAAGACGTCCAAGGACATTATCCCTAAATAGGTATGAGGTTATTGTGCCTTGATGATAAAAGTTTTGGCATAGAAGAGGAGGCAAAATATGACACCACCACCTGCCGACCCTGAATTTTGGAAAAACATATATGGAGATGAATGGGAACCAGCGTCAAAAGCTGTAATTGCCTTACATGAAAAAATAATCCAGAAGTTCCCAGAATTGGAAGAAAGTGTCAAGTTTGGGCACGGAGCAACCACAGGCAAAAAGGTTAAAGTTCCGCCAGGGAAAAACATGAGGCGGATATTATCTATTATTATGGGATTGCAGATGGGAAATATAGATGGTTATGCGGAATTCAAGTCTCTGCTCCTCAAAAAGGGAAAGTGCCACCACAAGATATATGGGTTCTAAAGGGCAAATATGACCAAGCTGTTGCCAAAGATAAAGATGGTGAAAAGACTTGGTTCTACTTTTATTATCCCTTGACTGGACACAGTTATGCTCTTGATTTGCCTATTGTTGAGCAGTTTGCAGGTAAGGCTAATACTAAGTATCTAAAGAGAGATTCTGCCGGTAATTGGGTCGGGGAAATATACATTGACATTCCTTGTCAAAAAGGGCTACCTCTTGATGCTCTTTTGGATTGGATTGGTCAAGAAATAGCGAAAAGGAACAAGCCTTAGACTTTTGATACAACTACCCGACTTTCGGTACAGAAGGCACTTATAATACAAAGCCCCCTTCCCCGGGGAAGGGGGATAAAGGGGGATGGGGTTACCTAATGAAAATTCTCCACTTTGCCGACCTCCACCTCGGTGTGGAAAGCTATGGGCGGATTGACCCGACCAGCGGGCTGTCGTCACGCTTCCACGACTTTCTATCTGCCCTTGACCAGGTTGTTGACTACGCCCTGGAAAACAGGGTGGACCTGGTTCTCTTCTGCGGTGATGCCTACAAAAGCCGCGACCCCAGCCAGACCCAGCAGCGGGAGTTCGCCAAGCGTATCAGCCGTTTATCAACCGGTGGTATCCCCATCTTCCTGCTGGTGGGCAACCACGACCTGCCCAATGCCATCGGCCGGGCGACCACCACCGAGATCTTTGATACCCTGACGGTCAGCAATGTTTATGTCTCCAGCCGCCCCAATATCCATCAGATTACAACACCGGGCGGTATTATTCAGATAGCCTCACTACCCTGGCTGAGACGCAGCGCCTTGCTGGCCCAGCTAAGCAAGGAAGAGATGAGCAGCCTCAGCTTTGACCAGCTCAATCAGAGACTGGAGCAGGTGCTGACCGCTATTATTGACCGCCATGCCCAAGAAATTGACCCCAAACTGCCGGCCATTCTGGCGGCCCATGTCTGGGTCTCCGGGGCCAAGCTGGGTTCGGAGAGGATGGTAACCATAGGTCAGGAGCATGTCTTGCTACCGAGCAATGTGGCCAATGCCGCCTTTGACTATATCGCCCTGGGCCATATTCACAAGCACCAAGTCTTATCCCAGAATCCCCCGGTGGTCTATGCCGGCAGCCTGGAGCGGCTGGACTTCGGTGAGGAAGATGATGACAAGGGATTCTACCTGGTAGAGATTGAGCCCGATGGGGAAACAGCTAAAAGGCGGGTCTCCTTTGAGTTTCACCAGGTAACCGGGCGCCCTTTCTTAACCATTAACATAGACATAGCCCAAGATGACCCCGAGCCTACTGGCACTGTGCTCCGGGCCATTGCCCGGCAGGAGGCCAGGCTAAACGGGGCCATCGTGCGCCTCCAGGTTAGCCTACCCGCCGAACTGGA
>JAUXAE010000012.1 GCA_030620035.1 Dehalococcoidales bacterium | reverse complement strand
ATCTTCTCGGCCCTCTGGTGGCGGTCAGGGTATTTGTCGGCGAATTGCTCACCCAGCCGGTAGGCTGTGTCAACATAGTCACCCAGGCTCTCAAAGACTATCAGCGGCCGGAACTCCGCCGGTGGCCAACCTGGATTGGTGTAGATTTCCCGCAAATAACCGTCCTCTCCACCAGGGCTCGTTCGGCACACGTGCCAATCATCAAAGATATCATCCCCCTCCTGATGGAAGCTGCCCGACGACCAGGCAAGACAGATGGAGACAGGGATGACCTGAAGCAGCACAACTACGAATATTGCCAGATAGATTGCTGGTTTTTTCATGGGCCAACTCAAAGAGGCGTTGTTAAAGCGGCATGCAGTATTAGGCCAAAGAAGATTAGGTAGCCGAATACATACAGCCCTACGGCCACAGGCTCTTCGTTTATCTTTATGAACGGTATCTTGGGTGTCAGCCGGTCAACGATGTTGATGAGAGCTATCCCTATAAGCAGGCTCAAAAAGAAGCCGGCGGCTAAAAGCCCTAGCCTTACCGGGCTAAATATGATTAATACTGGCGAGGCGCCAACCAATGTAGGAAGTGTTGACGCCCCGTGTATAACCAAGCCGATAAAGATGAAGAAGCCACCTATAAACAGACCGGTTGAGATGGCACTTTCTCCGATTCTTACTCGCTCGTGGATGTGGGGAGTGAGCGTATCTAGGACCCGGATGCCGAGCCAGAGCAAAAAGCCACAGACCAAGGCAAAGAAAGCAGTCCTTGCCATCCACAGAAGCACCGTGACGTAATAGGGGTCAGTATACCCGAGTTCATTCAAGTGACACCTCCTTTACAGACAATGGTTTGGTGCGTATGATAACCATAGCCTAACAGGCCTAAGCTGTTGGCAACCGATACTCTGGACTGTCTAATCAGGCTCTTAAGGAGCATATACTACCAGGTTATCGAAGGCAACCTCGCTGAAAGTGACATTAAGCGCATTAACCTCCAAGCCGATATCACCGCTTTGTAGGCTGCCATCAGTGACCTCGACTAGCAAGTGCCCGTTGACGGACAGGCTCAACCTATTACCGATACACTCAATATGAACTGAGTTGGTAACACCTTGCCCCAGATTGATGTGACTTGACTCTGTGGGATAGACTAACTGATCCAATATTCCGTTGACCCACAGCTGCATCTCGTAGTAACCGTCGGCGCTGATCGAGGCAGAGTAATAAGAGTTGCCGTCATAACGAAACATCACCTCTTGCCAATTGTCATCAGTGCCGGCAATTAGCTTCATGTCCACCTCAATGATGAAATCGGTGAAATTCCGATGCGGATGGGAAGAAGTAGTTCCCGCGGCAAGGGAGTCACTTATATGGAACCAGCCATTCTCATAGGCAGCCCAGTCCCCCCCATAGGTGAAGACATCCCAGCCACTGGATTCAGTGCTGAAATCATCCGAGAAGAGCACCACCACCACTGCCGTCACTTCAAAGGTAGCTGTTAATCCGTCCAGGCCAACAGTGTATGTTCCAGGGGCATCTTCGGTTATTTCGAATAATATCATCTCCGTATCTGCAGCCGCCACCACGATGTCCTTTGTTTCCACTTCCACCCCATTGATTTTCAGGGTTGCGGTATAGGTTCCTCCGACCTCACCTATGTTTTCAACATCCGCCCTGATTGTCACGCTTTCCCCAACCTCAACCTCGGCTGGAGCAACGACGAGATTACTAACTATAAACTCTGCCGGTGCCGGGGTTGAGCCTCCTCCATCTCCATCACCATTTGTGACCCCTCCCCCATCATCGCAAGCCGCTGCTACTGACCCTACCAGCAAGGCCAGCACTGCCAAGAAAGCTATCTTCTTCACTTCTTTGTCCTCCTCTGTTATTTTTTGGACTTTCCTTAGCCTCTTTGCTTAATAGCAAGTTAATCTTGAACAGGTTCCCCGCATTTAGTGCAGAAGGCGTCTCCCGGTTCAATCTCAGCACCGCAACTGGCACACACAGATGGGGTGGGTGGCTGGGCAGCTTCTTTTACCGGGGCAGGGACTGCAATTTTCTTCCTTCTGCCCTTCATTACCAACATCACAACAAGCGCCCCGATAATAACAGCACCTCCTCCGATAATCATATAGAGCTGCATGTAGTCAGTCCGCCAGCCTGCGGTAACAGTTTTCGGCCCATCCATAGTAACAGAGGCAGCTGCTGTGATGTCGCTTAAGTCGCCGCTCCAGCCGGTGAAGACCTGCCGAATTATTGTTCCTTCAGGAGATGTCACCGAGATTGTAGCCGTTGAGCCCGAATCATACCAGCCATCCCCATTAGGCTGGCCATAGGCCGATTCAACAGTCAGGTAATACTGGGTTTTATAGTTCGCCGTATAGACTCCACCCTCCGAGATTGCTCTGGAGGCTGATGTATTGCCATCATCCCATGAACTAAACACGTATTGTATTCCACTTCCACCTGACACCGAAGAAACTAACTCAAAATCATGGCTGGAACCCGGAGCCCAGATAAAGGATACAGGTAACTCTCCTGATGAGTATGTCTCTCCAGCGATGTTCAAGATAGGTATGTTCTGTGCCGCATCAGACTCCACGTCGGCCGTTACTTCCATTAGCAGGCTGAGTTGTCCTCCATAGCGGTCAGACACTTGTGGATGCTGTGTCGTTAAATCGGGGTCAGACATGGTATAGTTGATAGTCCTAGACTGTGCGTAGTCGAAAATCTCCTCGACAGAGAGTTCGAGGTTTTTATCACTATCGGCAGCATCAAATTCACGGAGGGCTTCCAGGATATAGTATGGGAAAACACCGTGTTCGAGGTCGGAAACAGTCCAACTATTCTCACCTGGGGCGCTAGATGCCAAGATTATCCGTCCTGTCCCACCTAGCACGTCAAGGAATTCTTCAGGAGAGATATTCATAACCACAATTCTCTCTGAGTCCAGAGTATCCAGCCAGCTACCCAGCTCATCAGCGGATATGTCATTGTCATACGAGTCAGTTAGTGAGTCATGAGGTATTAGATATCCCGAAGACAACCGATACCCCGCCCAAAAGAAGAGCACGGTGTCATTGGTATCCTCCCTGGCCGCCAGCCAGCCAGTTATAGCATTCTGAATGCCCTGTTTAGTGGCCGCGCTATCAGTTAGTAATTTGACATGGTCGTCACCCCATATGGGGCTTAACTGTTGGGAAAGCTCTCTCGCATCATCGTCAGGATAGTTTAGGTCGCTATAATATTTATACTCCGAGACACCGACAATAACAGCCCAACATTCAGCCTCGGGTTCTTGGGCGTACACCGGGGCACACAATTGCAGTGGCATTAATAACATTACGGCAACAAAGATGCCATAGATGACGGGTAACAATAATTGCTTAAACACTGTCTTCATCACATCCTCCTGTTGCTCTATTTTCCCCTGTCTTTTCTGAGGGCCCGTTCTCGCCTGCGTCAATTACCATAGGTATCACCCCCATCAAACATATTAGCTGTGTTGCTCACTCTTTTCAACCCGGGCTCTACACTTATGGCAGAATTTTGCATTTGGTCTTAGCTTTACACCACATGCTGGACACTCGGACAACTCTACCTTGACACCCTCGGCGGGCCTGGCTGGCTGTCTAGGTGCCGGGACTTTCTTCATCTTGATGCTCTCGGCAGGCTTGGCTGGTTCCTTGGGCAGAACTACCGGGGCCGGGCGGAGGACTTTCTCAGCGCACTCACCACAATAAGCTTTACCCTTTATGGTAATAGCACAGTCCTTGCAGACAACCTTTGTACAGTCGGTGCAGGTTCCAATGGCATCTCTATCGGGATGAACGACACACATTACACGGGGTCGGTCCCGCTCTTCGGCTTCTTCTATAGCCGTTAACACCTCTCCCATGCTGGCAAAGCGCTGGTCCCTCATCGGCGCCAGGCATTTGGCAACTATGGGCTCCAGCCATTCGGGAACACACAGTTCATACTGGCGAAGGGGCATTAGGGGAGTCGATGGCAGTCGGCGAGTGCACATTTCGTAAACAATGGTGCCAAAGGCATAGATGTCGACCCGCTCATCTACTCTTTCGCCACGGGCCTGCTCAGGAGCCATATAGTCGATAGTGCCTACTACCTGGCCATCACGGGTGAGTCCCTCGATACCGACAATCTTGGCTATCCCAAAGTCCATCACCTTGAGGTTGTCGTTCCTGTCCACCATAATATTGCGTGGACCGAGATCGCGGTGGATGATGCCGCTCTCATGCATCTTCTGTATAGCAGAAGCCAGCTGCTTGATAAATTTTAAGGTGTGCGGCCAGTCAAACTCCTTAGTCTTGATGAAGTTGCGCAGGGTGACACCATCGATAAATTCCATCTCGATATAGAAATCCAGGCCCGGTCCACCGCCACCAGCGTCGCATATTTGAACAATATTGGGGTGCCTTAAGCTGCCTAATACGGCCGCCTCTCGCAGGAATCGCTCTACTATTTCTTCGTCATTTCTATATTCTGCTTTGAGCACTTTGACCGCTCTCTCCTGCCCTAACCCCTTGTGCACCGCCTTATAGACTGTAGCCACTGCCCCGAAACCCAATGTGCTCTTTTCATCAAACTCATATCTGGCAGTTAGGTCAAAGGTGGGACTGAGTCCCGCCTGTAGTTGTTTCCTTTCCTTGGCACTGAGGCTCCTGTCCTGCCCGACCAGGCCTACTAAACGCTCAAGGAATTTGGTTATCTGGGCCAATTCGGCCTCGAGTCTATCCAGGCAGCCTAGAACCTCTGAAAAGCTATCCTTGATTGGACTAAGGCACTGTTCAAAACTGGCCAATTGTGACTGGAGGGCTGATTCCAGTCTTGCCGCCTGCTCTTGGTACTGCCGGCCCTGCTCCTCCCTTATCCTCTGCAATTCACTATGCGTCAGAATGCTTCTAACCCGTTCGTCCGACTTGATTGTCTCACCGAAGAAGAACACTATTGACCAGGTTAGAAGGTCTTTATACTCCAGGAGGTCCAAGAAAAGCTCGGGAATACCGACTACCCCACGCACCCTGGCCATGAGGTCAGCTTTGGCACTTTCATTGAGTTTCCTGAGGTCATCAGCCCCTTCTAATGTGCGTCCGGTAAGAAGTAAGTCCTCGATATTGGTCCCTAAGATATCCTCTATGGGCAGTGCTTGGTCCGCTACTTGGCGCAACATTTTACAATATCTGGCACTATTCCGAGCCAGGTTTCTAAACTCATGTTCACTCAAGTTCTTTTTAGAGGCAAAGGGAACCAAGAATACCCTATTGAAGTTGCCGGTAATCTCTTGGTGGAGGCGTCGCTTCCCAAGAAAATCAAGCAGACCTTCTCTTTGGCGGAAGCCGAACTCAATTGAACTCAGAGCATCCTCATACGCCTTACGGAGTGCTTTTTGTAGGTCATGGTTGGTGATGCCGGCAGCTCTCCACTTACTAGCTACCCACGGGTAAGCTGCTGAGGCTATCAAATCCACACCGAAGGCTGTTATCAAGCCTAGGGCAGTAAGCTCTAGCAACCCGACACCTCGCTATTCATAAGAACTTAACCCGCTCCTTACGACAGTTCCAAATATGTATTAATTGCCTAGGCACTTTGTGTGGATTCTGGCATATAGCTTGATGTAGGAAAGGGCCCAAAAGCACACCAATAACTGGCAACTTCTGAGCCCTGCTGATTATATAAGGCATTAAGTCGGAGGCAATTCTTCTGGAAACTTGTGAACGTGAGATTGTGTGAGGATAGAAGGACTCTATGACCAGTCCCTACACCCTTTGCCCAATCTACCCGAGGGGGCGCCAGCCACCATGCATAATAACTGCTACCCATCGCATACCCTTCCCCATCCAATCGATAATAGGTCTTTTCTACCTAGCCTTTTATTTTTAATGCGTCAGTACTAGTGGCTACATTGATATTATACCACTATCGGCAAGCCCTTTGTGCTCTATAGATAGCAATTAAGCTTTCCACTGAATGCTGACTTCGGGCATGATTGAACATTTCATCGGAATGTTCTTTTCCAATTATACGGCTGATATGTAGAAATACTATATCTGTAGTCTCCTGATTATTCAGCGACGGAAAGATGCATAGCAGTAAAGAGAGATCTGTTGATATACCCAATTGAACAAAATGCTAAACAGGGAGATATTTACCACACTTACGGAAGCTAGGGTATCGATTGATGGATGGCGGAAAGAGTACAATCAAGTTCGACCATATAGTGCGCTTGGTTATCGGCCACCTGCTCCAGGGGCTGTTATGCCGGTAACTCTAACTTAACGAGGGGTACTACTTATAGGGGCAGTTCAGGGGCAGGTTACGGCCGCCTTCTCCATCAGTTCTTGCTCTCGTCTGTGTCTTCCACCTTTTCAATTTCGATAGTGCATTCCTTAACCAAAGCGGCAATTGCGACCAGCGCCGCTAACAATGGAGCTGCCAGCACTGCCACTGCCGCCGCAGGAGCACCGACACTCAGCGGAATATCTAATAAAGCTTTCTCCTCATGTATCAAACGGACTCTCCTGATATTCCCCTGACGTACCAGTTCCTTCACTTTTTCAACTAAGTTGCTTCCCGATACAGTAATCCTCTCTTTGATAGACATATCTGACCTCCTTTATAGTGGTTTTGCCGAGATTCGATTAATTGATTCAATCCCGGTATACAATCTAGTTTTTCGTTAAATCAATCAACCCACTTGTTTCTCCGCAAAATCACCAGCCCACGGTATCTTAAATTTTTCTCCCTGATACGCTTTAATCATCAGTACCAACCAAAGAATGAAGGATAATATGCCAATAAAAGCGCCTATTGCCCAGCCAAGAAACGGTATCGGTCCTATAATAGAACCGGCAAGAGAAAGGATGCCAAAGACAATTATTGATTGTAGTGCATGGAAACGGACATACTTATTGTCCTTTTCCAGGATAAAGAAGATTATCCCAGTTACCCATCCAAAAAGGTAACAGAGTAAGCCGGCCACATTTGGCTCAAGTCCCGTACTTGTCTTACCTTTTACTGCACTCATTTTCCCTCCTTCTTTTGTATCTGTACTCTCATTATCTGTTAATGCACCTGTTTCAGGAGGTTTTGGGGGTAGGGTTTTCTGTCTTCGTACCGCAAAAAAGATCATTGTACTGCCTGTGCCTAGTGCCACCCCACCTCCAACGAGAAGTCCGATGCCCACTCCAAGTAGCCAGGGAACCTTTGCCCCGAGTTCTATGCTAATATCAACACCGGCAGACCCATCACTGTTCATTAGCACCAATGAATGGCTGCCTGGCTCAAGCTCCCATTCAAGGCTCTGGGTTCCGGCACCATAAGTTGATGATGTCCAGAAGGTTTGTGAAGTGGGTGCCCCGGGCACAACACTACCGGGGTGATTTTGATAATCCACGCTATAGGGGTATATGTGAAATCGTTTTATTTCGTCGTACTCAACACCGCTTAGATAGGCATCAAGGTCCGACTCTCCGGCTATTCCTATGAACAGCTGATTCGAAGGGTCATTGCTTTTACCTTCTACCTTAAAAGTGACCAGATTTCCCCAATCCCATTGCCACCCCCAATCCCATCCGGCCTCAATATCGATATTGGCGGGTCCGGTGACGATAGCATAGGAACCCTTTTCAATCTGAATGGTCTCTGTAGTATAGAATCCTTCGCTATCTTTGATGGTATTATCCATCCAGAGTATTGCCCCTCCACCCACCAGCAGGCCTATTGATACCCCAAGTCCGATGATACCGAAAACCAGAAGTATTACTCTTCCTAGACTCGTAACAACACCTCCTGATTAATCAAACTGGGCATAAGGGTATATCACTCTTGGGCCAGTGTCAACACATTTTTCATGATTCAGGTAATTACAGCCACGGGCTATATCTCTAGTCCTGTTTATCTGCCCCCTTGGCTGTAGCCCTGACATCAATCTCCTGCCGGAGCTGGAGATAACGAATAAGGTCGCTTCGTGTCACCATCCCTACCAGCTCCCCGGCCTGCATCACCGGTAGCTGGTTTAGGTCCTGACTCTGCAGGTACTGGAGCACTGTATTTAGGTCATCGTCCCGACTAACAGTTTTAAGTTCATCGGTCCGGGTCATTACCTCACTTACCGGCGTTGATGACCACAGCTGACGCGGCGTCTTCTTAATATCGGTCAGAGTGATGAGCCCTAGCAACCTTCCCCATTGTGACACCGATAGGGCGCGCTGGCTAAAGGGCATCATGTAGTCATCGAGGGCCTGCTGGAGTGATACATTGGGCTCAATGCTCTTAAAGTCTGAGGACATAATTTCTCTGACCGAGGCCCCACGCAGAATCTCACTGACGACCATTTGCCGGTAACTGGCCTTGGCTGCGGTGGCCAAGAACCAGCCGATAAAGGCCAGCCACAACCCCCCCAGCCAGCCGACTATAAAGGCAGTGGCTATGCCGCCAAAGATGAGAAAATAGGCAAAGCCCTGACCGGTTACCGAGGCAATCCTGGTCGCCTGGCGAAAGTTTTTAGTCATTCCCCAGAGAACGGCCCTGAGCACCCGACCTCCGTCCAGGGGAAAGCCGGGCACCAGATTAAAGGCCCCCAGAATAGCATTTATCTGGGCAAGGTAAAGGGCCATGGCGCCGATAACCTCACTGGTACCCTGGGTCAGGAAGTACACCAGCCAGAAGATTAGGGCCAGGGCAAAACTAACCGCCGGCCCGCTTACGGCCATGAACAGTTCACTGGAGGGTGTTTCTGCCTCCTTGGTGATGTTGGCGGCGCCGCCGAAGATAAACAGGGTGATGCTCTTGACCGGGATGCCACGCCTAATGGCCACCCAGGAATGCCCTAGCTCATGAGCCAGCACCGAGGCAAAGAGCAGCAGGCTAGACAAGACTCCCAGGGTCCAGTAGGTCAGGCTGCCCCAGCCGGGGTAGAGCTGGGGATAATAGGCGGCGGCTAGAGACCAGGTAAGCAGGGCGAAGATGATTAACCAGGAGACATGGATGCCAATCTCAATGCCCATAACCCGGCCGAGGCGGAATGAAGCCTTCATTACCTGCTCCTCTTAAGTTATGCCCCGAGAATTAACGCTCGATTCGTTCAATCTGGTAGCGTATTTTGCCGGCGGGCACTGTTATCTCTATTATCTCGCCGCTAGCATGATTGGTAACAGCCCTGCCTATCGGTGACACACTGGAAATCTTGCCTCTGGCCGGGTCAACCTCACGGGGGCTGACTATAGTATAGTACATTTCCTGGCCGGAAGTCAGATCATGCAGGACAATACTATCACCAAGGCCAACCCTAGCGGTAACTTCCTGATTCTCATCAAGAACAACCGCCGATTTCAGGGCGGCCTCCAGTTCTTTGATTCGGCCCTCAATCTGGCCACGCTGTTCTCTGGCTGCGTCCAGCGGAGCGTTCTCACGGAAGTCCTTATCGGCGGCGGCCCGCCTAATCTCTTCAATCGCCCGAAGGCGTTTACCCTTGAGGTTTGAAAGCTCCCTCTCCATATCATCATAGCCCTGTCGGGTTACCCTGAGGCTCTTAGGCACACCCTGCCTTGAAGACAATCTGGATTTCGGTGGCTTCCTGGCTTTCAGGTGGCTTGAGAGGCTACTCCTAATCCAGCCTACCTTTCTGGCGTAGCCAAGAAAGGCTCGAATTAGTGCAAGCCTTTTCTTGTGGTCAGTATCTGAGGCTGGTAGCCGCTCGGCATAGTGGGCTATCTCAGGAGCTGTCAGGCTGGCCAAGGGCCGCTCCCGGCCGTACCAGAGAACGAACCGAAAAATCACCGGCTGGTTGGCCCCTCTCTCCTCAACGGGCAGGCTGGCCAGGAAACGGCTGGCGGCCTCACTCAGGCTTGGGCCCTGGCTCACATCAGTCACCTTTCGGGTACCCCCTATTATTATCTACTCAGTCAGCACCAATTCGGAACGGAATCTTTATCACTTCGGCAATCTTACCCAGAAATCTCTGCCTGGCCAAGCTCAATATTACCTTACCATGCTCATCAAAGGACAGGTCATCTTCCTTAAGCAAGGCCTCAACAATACCGTTCTTTTTTAATATGTCAAATATTTTGTCGAGCTGCCGGTCACCCAGAAGCTGATAGAACCTTCGGGCCAGGTAGCCCAGCCTTATATCCTGCCCCAATTTCTCTTGCCATCCCCGCTGGTAGCTGACCAGGCTCCGGGCTGATAGGTCATTTTTGACCAGTGCCCGATGCAGACTTTGGGCCGCCAGCCGGGCCGATAACAGGCCATAGTAGATACCGCCACCAGTGGTTGGCTTCACCTGACCGGCGGCGTCACCCACCACCACCAGCCGGTCACCATAGGTCCTGGGTAGCGTTCTTAGTGGAAGATGACGACACTTCAGCCCTTCTCCAGCTTGATTTATTTTCCCCTGGGCCACCAGGGATGAAATCAGCCTGTTAAGATAAAGCCTGGGCCGATTTCGTGAAAGCAGTCCCAGCCGAGCTCGGTTGGGTGATGTTGGCACCAGCCAGGCAAAAAAGCCCGGGGCTATCTCCCGCCCGGTATAGACCTCCACCTCATCGATACCCTTGGTGGTTACCTCAGTCTGGGCTCCGGTGGTAAAATCGCTAATCCTGCCCAGTCCCAAACTGCCAACCAACCCCGGATTAAAGCCGCTGGCAATGACTACCGCTTTAGCTGAAAAGCCCTTTTTTTCCTTATGACGAACTACCTCAACTACAACCCTGTCTTGCCTGACCTCTATCCTCTTAACAGGGCAGGCCAGCATATACTGGGCACCAGCAGCCTGGGCTCGGCGGGCCATAGCCAGGTCAAGGGCTGCCCGGTCGACAACACAAGCCTGGGTTTCCGGCCGCCACAGCCTAATTAACCCAGCCGAGGGCGAAAATATCCGGGCGCTGTTTAGCCGCTTAAGAATAATATCGTCATCAATGGCGAAATCGCTGACACATTGCTGGCTGATAATGCCGGTGCAGCAGACCTCTAGTCCCAACCTCTCCTTTTGCTCCAGCACCACCACCTCATGGGCCATACTGGCCAGTTCATGAGCCACATAACTACCCACCGGTCCGCCACCGATAACCAGAACATCGGCTAGCTTCATTCCTCGGCTCAATAGATGCCTCTCTATAGTGTTTGTCATTGAAGTATACAATTGTCGGTGGGACATAGCAAAGTATTTCGGCTTGTTACTTTGGCACTTAATCCCTCTAAAACTTGACAAAGGTATTTTTTATGCTACTTTCGGCCAAAGATGCTGGCCCAATTTTACGTTGTAAAACAAAAAATTGAGCAAAGTTACTTGACAAAAGTCCTATTTTGTGCCAACCTTTAACTAATTGAGGAGAGGGAAAATGGCCATCACAGTAACCACGTTGACTACTATGACCACGGTAACGGCGGTGGGCCTAGCTTTGGCTATCGGAGCAGCTTCACTGGCGATGCTGATTCTTTTCCTGACAACCAAAGAGCTGGCTAGCACCAGAGGTTCTGGGGTTTCCTTACGTATCGTCAGGTTCCTCAGTATAGCTATTGTGCCACTGGTGGTGGCCTTTGTTGTTATCGCAGTGATGAAGATAATTGAAATTCTGGTCTAAAAAATAAAAGGCGCCACCAACAGTATTATATTCTAAACTCATCCTGGCTATTAACAAACGCTATCAGGTTATCTAGGGTAATTAGCCCGATAACCCTGCCCCCACTAACCACCGGCATCAGGTCAATGTCAGTCTCATTCATCTGCTGGACTATAGCCAGTACATCTTGGTCAGGATGGGCTACCGGCAATCTATTAAGCGGCCGGGCAATGTCCCTTAGTCTGGTTTTATCCCTATCCTTCTGGCTAATGGATTTGATATTATGTAAAGCCAGAACACCCCCTGCCCTACCCTGGTCAGTCACCAGAAGGCACTTATCACTACTGGTGGCATATTCTTGAACCAGCTGGCTGACAGTAGTTTGGCCAGGCACTAGCCGACAGTCTGAGACCATCACCTGTGAGGCAGTGAAGCCCTTGAGCAGTTCCTGTAGCTGGGACTGACGATAGCTGGCTCGAGCGGTGCTTTCTAGGAAAAAGCCGATAAGGGCCAGCCAGAAACCGGCCAGCCAATCCCCATAAAGAAGCACTATGGCGATACCACCCAGGATGATTAGGTAGCCGACACCCCGACCTGCCTGGGTGGCCATTTTGGTGGCCCGCTTGTAGCTACCACTAAAGTGCCAGACAAGGGAGCGTAAAACACGGCCGCCGTCCAGGGGAAAACCAGGCAATAGATTGAATACCGCCAGCACCACGTTTATCTGGGCCAGCCATAAGGCCATCAGCGCCAGTTGGTCGGCTGAGCCTCTAAGAAATAACCAGACGGCGGCAAACAGGCCGCCAATTACCAGGCTGCTGATGGGGCCGGCAACGGCCATCTTTAGCTCGTCGCTGGCCTTATCGGCCTCCCGGGTCATATGAGCAGCGCCGCCAAAGATAAACAGGGTGATGCTTTTTATAGGGATACCATGGGCCCTACCGACAATGCTGTGGGCCAACTCGTGGGCCAGCACCGAGGCGAAAAATAGCAGGCTGGTAATGGTACCCATGGCCCAATATACTGGCTGGGGCTGATTGGGTAAATTTGGGGGGAAAACCTGCCAGGCTAAAAAGACGGTGACCAAAATGAATATTATGAACCAACTATAGTGCAGCCGGAACTGGATGCCTAAGATTCTGCCTAGATTAAGCTCACTGTTCATCTGCTGACTAAATATCTCGGTGCCACTATGGCAATGGGCCTAGCACCTGGTTACTGAAATGCCCAGGTACTTTTGGGCCAGCTCCATGGCACAGAACTGACCACACATACTGCAGGCTGAGCCCGCCGAAGCATGTTGGCCGTGGACCCTGCGGGAAAGTGCTGGGTCTATTGACCGCCGCGCCTGCTCCTCCCAGTCAAGCCTCTTACGAGCCAAGGACATCTTTTTATCCCAGTCAGCGGCACCCTTGACCCCCTTGGCGATATCGGCGGCGTGGGCGGCAATGCGTGAGGCTATCACCCCCTGTCTGACATCCTCGGGGCCAGGCAGGCCCAGATGTTCAGCCGGGGTTACATAGCACAGAAAGTCGGCACCGGCGGCGGCGGCGATAGCACCACCGATGGCGCCAGTGATATGGTCATAGCCAGCGGCAACATCGGTCACCAGCGGCCCCAAAACATAGAAGGGGGCGCCATTACAGATAGCCTTCTCTAACTGAACATTGGCCTCTATCTGGTTTAGGGGCAGGTGGCCCGGTCCCTCAACCATTACCTGGACGCCGGACTGGTGAGCCCGCTGTACCAGCTCACCGGCTACCAATAGCTCCTCAATCTGAGCCCGGTCGGTGGCATCAGCCAGACAGCCGGGGCGCATGCCGTCACCCAGGCTCAGGGTTACATCAAACTGCCGGGCTATATCCAGTAGGCGGTCATAGTGCTCATAGAGAGGATTTTCACACTGATTGTGTATCATCCAGCCTATCAGAAAGGCGCCGCCCCGGGATACGACATCGGTTACCCGGCCCTGCTCTTTTAACCGAGCGATGGCTTGCCGGGTTACGCCACAATGGACTGTTATAAAGTCAACGCCGTCCTGGGCATGCTGCTCAATGACCCCAAATAGTTCATCAACGGTCATCTTGACTATGGCCCCGTGCCTGTCGATGGCCTCAATACCGGCCTGGTAGATGGGTACAGTACCCACCGGTAGGGTGCTGGCGTTAATGATAGCCCGCCGAATGGTCGCTGTATCACCACCGGTGCTCAGGTCCATAACGGTATCGGCACCGACATCACTAGCCACCCGCAGCTTCTCCAGCTCGCTGTCTTGGTCGCCAAAATCAGAGGAGGTGCCGAAGTTGGCATTGACCTTGGTAGTTAGCCCCTGACCGATGCCGCAAGGAACAAGGTTCTTATGATTTATATTGGCCGGGATTACTATTTTGCCCACGGCCACACCCTGCCTGATGACCTCAGCCTCCAGTCCTTCATGCTGGGCCACCACTGTCATCTGCTCAGAGATGACACCTTCCCTGGCCAATTCCATCTGGGTCATAGTTTTCCCTTAAAAAATAAAACCAAGGGCCTCGGCTTAACTTTAGACCTTGGTCTTTAGTTTTGGCCGCTTCCCTACGCTCGCATTACCGAGGTCAGGTTTTTAAGGGTTGGCCTTAAAGAATAGCCTCTCAGCCTCTCCGGCACCCCTAGCGGTTTGTATATTTGGCTACTTTAATTAATATAACACAGGCAGGCCCAAAATGCAATGTTCTACGCTTATGCTGTTTACCTCACCCCCTTAATCCCCCTCTCCTTCAAAGGAGAAGGGGAGGATTATTTTTGAAGGAGCTTCGCCCCTTCAACCTGCCCTCTTGATAATTAACTCTTACAGTACCACCTCCTGATGGCGGGATCTGTGGCACTGGCCGTGATATAATCTAGGATAACTATAATGTCTAAAATGGAATATCTCATTTCCGGGGCCAGTAAGCTGGGCTTTAGTCTTAACCCCGGGCAGCTTGAGCAGTTTGACAGCTACTACCGGGAGCTAATTGACTGGAATCAGAGGATTAACCTAACCTCTATAACCGACTTCAAGGAGGTTCAGTTAAGGCACTTTCTTGACTCACTGACGGTGACCCTGGCCGTAAAGCGGTTAAGCGATGCCCGCCTTATTGATGTCGGCACCGGGGCCGGCCTACCGGGACTGCCCCTTAAGATTCTTTTCCCCGGTATGAGGCTGGTGTTACTTGAGGCCACAGCCAAGAAGGCGGCCTTCCTAATCCATGTTATTGAAAGGCTGGGCCTGGATGATGTTGAGGTTGTCGTTGGCCGGGCTGAGGAAGTGGCCCACCAGAGCCAGCACCGGGAGAAGTTTGACATGGTTCTTTCCCGGGCAGTAGCCCAGCTGGCAACCCTTGTTGAGCTAACCCTGCCCTTCTGCAGAATTGGCGGTAGATTTATTGCCCAGAAAAAGGGGTTCATTGACCCTGAGGTAAGCCGGGCGGCCAAGGTAATCGGGTTAATGGGCGGCAAGCTGCTGGAGGTAAAAAGGGTCAATCTGGAGGGCCTGGCTGACCGCCGGCTGGTCATAATCGGCAAGGTATCGCCAACCCCGGAAAAGTACCCCCGCCGGCCGGGCATACCAGCAAAGAGACCGCTGGGAGTAGCATAAGGAGGCTGTATATGAGGTCAAAATTAGTCAATAGTATCTTGACCTTGCTTATCCTAGTCTTAATAGTTGGTTGTGTATCGCCTGCCGATATTCTAGTCACTAGGGTAATTGATGGTGACACTATTGAGGTAAACATTGCTGGCGCAATATACAAGGTTCGCTATATTGGCATAGATACGCCTGAGCTAGATGATAAACGACCTGAATATTGCGCTCTGGCTCAAGAGGCCACCAGATATAACCGACAATTAGTAGAAGGGAAAACCGTTCGTCTGGAGAAGGATATCTCGGAAACTGACAGATATGGGAGGCTTCTACGCTATGTTTATGTTGATGATATATTCGTTAATGCCGAGCTGGTGAAGCAAGGGCTTGCCTGGGCTAAAACCTACGAGCCCGACACTAAATATCAAGATTATCTGGAGGAAATGGAGGCAGAGGCTAGGCAGGACAAAATATGGATTTGGGCTACGCCTACCACGCCACCATCTATAATTGTTGAAAAAGTTGAAATTACCTACATTTTTTATGATGGCCTGGTGCCTAATGTGGAGTCTGATGAATATGTAGAAATCACTAACCTTGGAGACGAACCTCAAGATTTAACTGGTTGTGTACTAGTGGATATATCAGACGGGTATCCTTCATTCACTTTCCTGTCTTATATTCTGGCCCCGGGCAAAAGCATTCGAATCTATACTAACGAATATCATCCTGAATGGGGAGGTTTCAGTTTTGAATACAGCCAAGCCATTTGGAATAACAGCGAACCTGATGTAGCCGTGCTTTACGATAACCAAGGTAGAGAGATCTCTCAAAAGAGCTACTAGACAGATTGCTAAACAGGCCAAGCAATAGTAGAATATAGCTAGGTTATAGATTTAGGGAGATGATATGCAGACCGGTACCTGGAAGGTAAAAACGGGGCTGGCCCAGATGCTCAAGGGCGGCGTCATCATGGATGTTATCAATGCCGAGCAGGCTAAAATAGCTGAAGCCGCCGGTGCCTGCGCCGTGATGGCCTTAGAGAGG
>JAUXAE010000042.1 GCA_030620035.1 Dehalococcoidales bacterium | reverse complement strand
CCTTGAGGGCCTCCTCAAGGTTGCGCTGCTGTAGCGGCGTCAGCTCATCATCGAAGATGATCACATTATAATCAGCGCTTTCCTTCAGGGCTATCAGCTCGTCTAATTTGCCCTTGCCAATATAATGGGCTTTAGACGGCGCCGGCAGCCGCTGGATGAGTTTGCCCACCACCCTAGCCCGGGCCGTTCTGGCCAGCTGGGCTAGCTCGTAAAGAGAATCCTCGGCTGTCCATCTATCAGTACTCCCCTTGGCGGCTACTGTCACCAGGAAAGCCTTCTCTGGTGATGTTCGGGTAAGAATCGTATTCCTGGGAATGACGCCCTCCTAAAATATTATGTCAACTAATTATCTCTACCCTTTTTATTATATAACAAAACAAAAAGCAGAACTAAACCAAGGCTAGTTCTGCTCTCAACAAATATTTTCGGCTGGTGGGCTCGGTAGGATTCGAACCTACGACCAATCGGTTATGAGCCGACCGCTCTGCCGCTGAGCTACGAGCCCGCTATGGCAGACGACAGGCCATCACGCCTCCCTACCCAGCCAACCTTCCCCGTAGTCCTTCTTCTTTTGCTCTTTGGCCTTCTCCTCTTTAGCCCATTCAGTCCACTTCTCAGGACCGACACCCAGTGTCTTCTGTCTTTCTTCACGCCACTTTTTTAACGGGTCTGGATTCTTGATCTTGTCGTCCTCCATCTTGCGCTGGGACTGCCACATCTTTCCCTTCCTCTCATCCATTTTCTTTAAGGGAGAATCGGGGGCAGAGGCACTATAATGGGAGAAGACAGAGATTACCCGCTGGGAATTACTCTTACACTGGGGGCACAAGGCCGCCAGATTAGCTTCGCTTCGGGGACGCATCAACTCAAATCTATTCTTACACTCAGGGCAAACATACTCATATATAGGCATCCTCTTTCCTCCAAATTAGCCTATTCATTAATGACCAATCATAATTAGCTTAACATCTTTTTGGTAGTGAAATCAAGTTCTGCTAGCTCTGGTGCCTTTGTAGATGGCTGCCGGCAAAGGTACCGGCCAGCTTCTTACCCATCACTGGAGCGGGAGACGGGACTCGAACCCGCGACAACCTGCTTGGAAGGCAGGGACTCTACCAGCTGAGTTACTCCCGCTATTTTATGTTAACTAGCTCCCTGTCCCTTTAGTATGGGGCCTAATTCTACTTTAAACAATAGTATACTACTAGCACCAAGGTTACAGCTTGTCAATTAATGAGTCAAGGTTGTCCCTGTAATTGGTAGTCATCTTAAGGCATCATAGGCAAGAAAGCTGTTGGCTACTTCGCAATATGGATTTCTAGCTTGTCTATCTGACCGACTCCCTTTAGCGAGGAGACCATGCCGATAACGGTTTTTCTGATAATCTTGTTGACGAAGCAATTAATGGCCACCGGCTCACCATTCAGATTGACCCTGACCTCCTCGCCATTTATGGCCAGGCTTAGATTTTTTATCGGGCCGGTTCCCCTTAGCGTCTCGAGTATCCCAGTGATAACCCGGTCGATAAATCCCTGGACAAAGTAGTCAAGCGGGATGCCTTCCCCATTAACATTAAGACTTAGCTCTCCTGATGCCACTTGTAACCCCTTTCTGGTGAGTATGACTATATTATTCTATCAACCAAAGACAACACACAGCATGCCTATAAAACACTCTTGTAGCAATTATCGGGGAAACTGAAGGTGAGATGGTCGGGGTGAGAGGACTTGAACCTCCGACCTCAGCGTCCCAAACGCTGCGCGCTAGCCATCTGCGCTACACCCCGCGGCCGCAGTATAGCAATACCACGGCTAGCGGTCAAGCTAATGATGCCGGTTTTACTCTCGGCAATCGGGACAGAGGTCAAATACTTTCGGGGATATGTTGGCCTTTTTAATCATGTATTCCAGCTGCTTTTCCGGGGCCCAATAGGTACCGCATTTGGGGCACTGCTTTAGTTTGAACTCCAGGCGGCAATTGGGCATGGTTATTATCCGGGTATCGCCGACATCCTCCAATTTGATGGCCTCAGTGGGACAGATATAGGCACAGGAACCACAGGCGATGCAGGCATCCGAGTTATCATAAAAGGGAATGGCTACCTCCCGGTCGGTACCCGGGTTGACCAGGCTGATGGCGCTCTGGCCGACTACCTCCTGACATACCCGGGTGCACAGGGCGCAGAGAACGCAAAGGTTGTTCTCATCCTCAACCCTAAATCTCGACTCTCTAACACCCAGTCTTTTAGCTAGTTCCTGCACCTCCCCGGCCTTGGGACAACGGGCCAGTAGCAGCTCTATTATCATGCCGCGGATAAGGGCAATCCGCTCGGAGTCTGTCCTGACGATAAGCCCTTCTTCCACGAAATAGAGACAGGAGGCCACCAGCCTTTGTCTCTCTTTCTTGGTTACCTCAACCAGGCAGAGGCGGCAGGCACCATAGGGGGAGACGGCCTCATTAACGCACAGGGTTGGGATGTAGATGTTATGGTCACGGGCGGCCTCCAGTAGTGTCGTCCCCTCTTCTGCCTGAATCCTTTGGCCATCAATGGTCAGCGTTACCATTACTCTATCCCTGACCTTATTTCTATGGCATCCAGCCGGCAGACATCATAGCAGGCACCGCACTTGGTGCACTTCTCTTCATCCAGAATAACCGGCTTCTTCTTGCCCATAAAGGTTATCGCTTCCACCGGGCAGGCCTTGACACACAGCCCGCAGCCGGGGCAGTTTTCCGGGATGATAACATAGCTAATCAGGTCCTTGCAGACACCGGCCGGGCAGCGCTTTTCCTTGATGTGGGCTTGATATTCATCCCTGAAGTAGCGGATGGTGGTCAGTACCGGGTTGGGTGCCGTGCCCCCCAGGGCACACAGTGAGCCATCGGCAATGGCCGCCGACAGTTGCTCAAGCAGTTCAATATCGCCCTCCTTTCCCCTACCCTGGCTGATATCGTCCAGAATCTGCCGCATCCTCCTTACACCCTCACGACAGGGGACACACTTGCCGCAGGACTCCCCTTCCAGGAAGCTAAGGAAATAGCGAGCAATATCCACCATGCAGTTGTCCTCGTCCATGACAATCATGCCCCCCGAGCCCATCATGGAACCGGCCCTGGTCAGCTCATCAAAATCAACCGTCAGGTCAAGCAGACTCTCCGGGATGCAACCCCCCGACGGGCCGCCTGTCTGGACGGCCTTAAACCGTTTGCCCTTGGGGATACCACCGCCGATATCATAGATAATCTCCCTCAGGCTTATACCCATGGGCACCTCTACTAGGCCGGTGTTATTAATCTTGCCCACCAGGGAGAATATCTTGGTCCCCTTGCTGTTTTCGGTGCCTATCCCGGTGTACCAGTGAGCCCCCCTGCTCACGATTAAGGGAATGTTGGCCCAGGTCTCCACATTATTCAGGGTGGTTGGCCGGTCCCACAGCCCTTTCTCAACAGTGTGGACATACTTGGCCCTAGGCTCACCAACCTTGCCCTCCAGTGAGGCCATCAGTGCTGTTGACTCACCGCAGACAAAGGCACCGCCTCCCCGGTTTATCCTGATATTAAGGTCAAAGCCGGAGCCCAGGATGTCCTTGCCCAGCAGTCCGTACTCCTCAGCCTGTTTAAGGGCAATCTCGGCATTTCTAACGGCTATGGGGTACTCATTGCGAATATAGATATATCCCTGGCTGCAACCAATGGCATAGGCGCCAATTATCATCCCCTCCAAGATACTGTGAGGATTGCCCTCCATCAGGCTCCTGTCCATAAAGGCACCAGGGTCGCCCTCGTCGCAATTACAGATGACATACTTGATATCACCGTGCGCCCGACGGCAACTCTGCCATTTTAAGCCGGTGGGGAAGCCGCCGCCGCCACGCCCCCTTAGGCCTGACTTCTTGACCTGGTCAATTATCTCTTCAGGCGACATCTGGGAGAGGGCCTTGGCCAAGGCAGCATAGCCACTAACAGCCAGATAGTCATCAATCTTGGTGGGGTCAATATAGCCGTTCCCGCCAAAAACCAGCCGCTGCTGCTTTTGATAAAAGGGTACCTCGTTCTCACGGACCACTTTTTGCTTGGTACCCGGGATGGTATAAAGTAGCCGACTAATTACATCGCCCTTGATGATGGTCTCTGAGATTATCTCGGGGACATCGTCCACCTTGGTTCGCTGATAGAGAATATCTCTGGGCCTAATGACAATCAAGGGGCCTCTCTCACAGAAACCGTGGCAGCCGGTGGTTCTGATATCTATCTTGGCTTCTAATCCCCGCTCCTTAATCTCCTGCTTAAAGGCCTCGGTCACCTTGACCCCGCCATAGGCCTGGCAACCGGTACCGCAGCAGATGGTAACACATGGCTTGCTGGTATCGCGGCCCTCTAGTATTGATTTCCTCTTGGCCTCAAGCTCTTCGGGAGAACCCAGTTTCTTAAGTGTCTCCTGTTTGGCCATAATTAATCAAAACTCTCAAGCAAATGTTTGACTTTATCACTGGTCATCTGCCCGGCGTACTCACCGTCAACCACCACCACCGGGCCCAGGGCACAGGCACCGACACAGTTAACCGTCTCCAGGGTATATTCAAGGTCTCGGGTGGTTTCACCGGAGCCGATACCCAGCTCCTGCTCAATCCGGTCAAGGACCCTGACGGCACCCCTAACATGGCAGGCGGTACCCATGCAGACATGGAGCAAGTGGCGGCCCCTGGGCTTCAGGCTGAAGGCCTTAAAAAAGGTGGCCACACTATAGACCCGGCTCAAGGGTACCTCCATGCCCTGACTGACCTTGAGCAGGGCCTCACGGGGTAGGTAGTTAAGCTTGGTCTGAACATCCTGCAGGATTGATACCAAAAACCCCTCATCGCGCTGGTATCTAGCCAGTACGGCGCCGACACTGTCTTCTATTTCCCTGACCTCGGTGGTCATGCCGCCTTCTCCAAAAGCTTACCGTATTCCTCGCCTACCCGCTGCCCAATCTGTTTTATCGTCTTCTCAGATAGATGCCGGAACCTCCTCTGCAGCTTCATGTATTCATTAACCGGCCTGAGTTTATCTGGTTTAAGGCTCATCTTGTAGCGGCCATTCTCCACCTCGTACAGGGGGAAGATGCCGGTTTCCACGGCCAGGCGGCCTATCTTGATGGTCAGCTCGGTGGCACAGCGCCAGCCAGTGGGGCAGACCGACAGGATGTGAACATAGGCCGGCCCCTTTACCTTAAGGCCCTTTTTTACCTTTTCTATCAAATCAAACGGGTAGCTGGGGCAGGCCGTGGCCACATAGGGTATATTGTGGGCGGCGGCGATGGCCGGCATATCCTTCTTCCAGGAGAACTGACCGATGCTCACCTTGCCCGCCGGCGAGGTAGTCGTCGAGGCGCCAAAGGGAGTGGCCGAAGACCGCTGAATACCGGTATTCATGTAGGCCTCATTGTCAAAGCAGAGGTAGAGGAAGTCATGCCCCCTCTCCATAGCCCCGGAAAGCGCCTGAATACCGATATCGGCCGTGCCACCATCACCGGCCATGGCCACCACATTTATCTCCTGAGTGGCCATTCTTCTCTTTCTCATCATCACCTTCAGCCCGGCCTCTATACCCGAGGCCACGGCGGCTGTATTCTCAAACAGGGTGTGAATCCAGGGGACACGCCAGGAGGTGTAGGGCAGCTGTGAGGCCACGATTTCCATGCAACCGGTGGCGTTAACCACAATTATATTCTGCCCCATCGCCTTGCAGGCCAATCTCACCGCCAGGGCCTCGCCACAGCCGATACAGGCGCGGTGGCCCGGGGCAAAGTTTTCCCTCTTGGTCAGCAGCCGGGGAACAAAAATGGTGTAGTTTGGCATTATTCTCTCACCCCAAAAATCTCAAATTCCTGCTCACTGCCCTTCTGGCCAATCTCAATTCCCCTGGTGATTATTTGTTCAAAGCCATCTACAGTAATATCCCGGCCACCCAGACCGCCAACAAAGCTGACAATCTTAGGCCGTTTTTCCTGGTTATATAGGGCCGACCTGATTTCAGAGCAGACCGGCCCGCCCGGGCCGCCGAAGGAGATGGCCCTGTCCAGTACAATAAGAAGCTCAGCATTCTTAACCGCCCGGCGGACTTCACTAAAGGGGAAGGGCCGCCACAGGCGCAGCCTGATTAGTCCCACCTCCTGACCATTTTGACGCATCCTCTCTATGGCCGTCATGGCCGTCTCGCTGAAGCTGCCCATGGTTAGTAGCAATACCCTGGCGTCCTCTGAGTGATAGCCCTCCACCGGCTGGTAATGGCGCTTAAAAGTCCGGCCAAACTCCTGCCAGCACTCAAGGACTACCTCCTTGGACTTCCTCAGATTTACCTCCTGGGCCCACTTTGTCTCGGTGTAGATAAAGGGCGGGCCAAAGTCGCCCATGGCCACCGGTTTATTTGGGTGTAAGGGCAAGGGGTACTGGTTAGTACCCAGAAACTGTTCAACCTGAGTTTGCTCCGGCAGCGTTATCGGTTCAATCACATGGGACAGGTGAAAGCCGTCCAGGTGAATCATCACCGGCAGCAGAACCCTCCGGTCCTCGGCAATACGGAAGGCGCACAGCACCTGGTCAACAACATCCTGTCCGTTTTCGGTAAAGAGCTGAATCCAGCCGGTATCACGGACGGCCATAGCATCAGAGTGGTCGCCCCAGACGCTTAATGGGGCCGAAAGCGCCCGGTTAACCACCGCCATGACTATGGGCAGCCGCATAGATGAAGCCACATAGAGCACTTCGTGCATCAACTCCAGCCCCTGCCCGGCGCTGGCGGTAAAGGTTCTGGCACCACTGGCAGCCGCCCCCAGGCAGGCACTCATCGCTGAGTGCTCTGACTCAACCGGGATATACTCGGCGTCCAGTTCGCCATCGGCCACCAGCTCAGCTAGGTGTTCCACAATATGGGTCTGCGGGGTAATGGGATAGGCGGCTATCACATCGGCATCGGCCAGTTTGACGGCTTCGCCGAGGGCTACTGACACCTCCATGCCCAGCCTCTGGGCCATTATTCCTCCTCCTGTTGCATAGCTATCGCCCCGGTGGGGCACTCCTGGGCGCAGATACCACACCCCTTGCAGTAGAAGAGGTCGGCCTCAAAATAGCCCTCGGCCGTCTGGCTGAGGCAACCCTCGGGGCAGAAGATATAACAGAGGCCACACTTGATACACTTGGCGAAATCATGGCTTGGCCGCTGTGACCGCCAGTCACCCGTCCGGTACTGGCTGGCATTACCCGGTTCGGTTACAATTGAGCCGATCTCAAGGTCCCGCCAAGTCAGCTCGCTCTCTGGTTTAGCCAATTACCCCGACTCCTTTAGCCAAGTCTCGTCATAGGCCTTTTTCATGGTCTTAATGTTTCTCTCGCCCAGACGGCCGAACTTTGCCTTTATCGGCTCTTCCAGGGACTCTAATCTAAGGAGCCCGGTGGCCTTGACCAAGGCTCCAATCATAGTGGTATTGACGATGGGGACGCCCAGCACCTCTCGGGCAATCTTGGTGGCATCAATGGTAGCTAGGCACCATTTGGTGCCCAACTTGGCCTCAATATCCTGGGATGACTTCCGGGTATTGATTATCAGCAGGCCGCCTTCCTTAAGACCCGAGGTGACATTGGCGGTGTAAAGCAGGCTGGGGTCAAGCACCACCACCACATCAGGCTGACTAACCCCAGCCCTCACCCTGATGGGCCGGCTCTCACTTATCCGGTCGAAGGAGAGTACCGGGGCACCTCTTCTTTCGGGACCAAAGCTGGGAAAGGCCTGGGCATACTTGCCCTCGCTTATAGCCGCCTGGGCCACCAGCTCGGCCGAGGTAACAGCGCCCTGACCGCCACGGCCATGCCACCTAATCTCAGTAAGCTGGCTTGGTTCTATGGTTTGGCCTCCTAATTAAAAATGCGCCCCCGGAGCGACTCGAACGCTCGCACCCAGCTCCGGAGGCTGGTGCTCTATCCAACTGAGCTACGAGGGCAAACTCTTGTTTATTTTACATTATAAGGGGTAATATGGCAACAAGGACGGTGCCTAGCCAGGCTCTTCGGGCTCAGGCGGCTGCTTTCTAAAGAATGGCTTAAGCATGGTCGGCACGATGAGTACGGTGACAATACTGATGGCAACGGCAACACCAAACAGCTCCCGGTCTATGGCCCCGGCGATAAGACCGGCCCCGGCCACAATCAAACCTACCTCCCCCCGGGGCACCATGCCTATGCCCACTATCATGCCACCGGTATGCGACACCTTGCCGGCCAGCCTTGCCGGGATATAGCAGCCAATCACCTTGCCGATAACAGCCAGTGCTATCAAGGCAATGGCGGGTATGATTACCACCCAGACCAACCCCAAATCAACCTGCATGCCCAGGTAGGCAAAGAAAAAGGGCGCCATGAACATCATTATCGGCCTTGTCATTTTCAGGATTTCCTCCCTCTCTATGGTGGCGGCGAACATGAGACCGGCGACATAGGCACCGACCACCGGATGCAGGCCAACCAGGGTAACCAGGTAAGAAACCAACAGGCCAACAATGAGCGCCAGAATGGGCATGGTGCCTGAGTTCTTAAACGGCTGAAGGATAAACCGGGAAATGTACTTATGGCCGTAGATGCCAATAGCCAGAAGGGCAAACCAGACAGCAAGACCGATGGCACCGGTCTTAGTCGCCTCCAGGACACTCAACTCACCGGTTTTGG
>JAUXAE010000001.1 GCA_030620035.1 Dehalococcoidales bacterium | reverse complement strand
GTTTAAGACCTCTTAAGCCCCTGGTACCACTGCCCCTCACCAGGTGCATCAGGATGGTCTCAACATGGTCATCAAGGGTGTGACCGACGGCCAGCCGGTTGGCGCCGATAGTGGCCGCGGTATCAGCCAAAAAGCGGTAGCGCACCTCCCTAGCCGCCTCTTCTAACGAGATATGCCGCCGGGCCTTATAGGCCCTGACATCACGCCGGTCAATAGTCACCGGAACACCCAGCCGCTCAGTCAAATGGGCCACATAATTGGCATCGGCTTCAGATTCAGCCCCCCTTAGTTGGTGGTCAAGGTGGGCCACATGGAGCCTGATGCCTAGCTCGTCTTTGAGCCTAAGCAGCACCTGGAGCAGGCAGACCGAATCGGGACCGCCGGAGACGGCCACGAGCAGGCACTGCCCGCTTGCTACCAGATTATGCTCCCGGATAAAGTCTTTAACCCGCTGTTCTAGGGTAAGGGGCCTTTCTCCTGACATCTTAAGTGTCATTATAGTTGGCTGAAATGCTTGAGGCAATACTGCCGGCCTAATTATCCAGCCGCTATCAGCTCTCATTGAAGACCAGTAAGCGGGCCACCTGGTCGCTGAATTCAACAACGCTGATGCTGCCGGTGCCCAAGCGAAACCTGCCGATGTGAGACAGGGGCAGGTCAAGCACGGAACAGATAATGGTCAGGATAACAAAGTAGTGACTGACCACCGCCAGCGTCCCCTCCGGGTGCTTAGTGACCAGGCGCTGGATAGTACGCCATGCCCTCTCCCGCACCTCGGGCAGTGATTCGCCGCCGGGTATCCTGGGCCAGGGCTCGCCCTGACCGCCCGCCGTTAGAATCTGGCTGAAGTGCTTGCCTATCTCGGCCACGGTGACCCCCTCAAGCTCACCGGCCTCAATCTCCCTCAATGACGGCTCAGCAGCCACCTCCAGCTTATGGTAGCCGGCGATGGCCCGGGCGGTAACCAGGGCCCGTTCCAGTGGGCTGGAATAGATAGCCTGAAGCCTCTCTGTCTGGAGTCTTCGGGCCAGGCTCTCGGCCTGCTTAAGGCCCCTTTCATTCAGCGGGGTGTTGCTGCCGCCCCCCTGAATACGTCTTACCTGATTCCAGTCTGTCTCAGCGTGCCTTACCAAAATAATTTTTACCAATCTTATCCCCCCTGGTTAGACTTGTGGGCTGAAATAGAACTGGCATAGGCCAGCCGACTGGCATAGCTCGGGTGGTCATAGAGCAGACGCTCAATCCAGCGGCTGGGCCTGGCCTCAGCCAGATTCTGGTCGGTCAGCTTGGTCATCATAGTAATAAAGGCCTGTGGATTCCCGGTCAAACGCAGTGCGAAATCATCAGCAGCCCGTTCGCGGCTTCTTACATAGGTGTTAGAAAGAGGCATAATCAGCGAACTCAAACCAGCAAATACCAAGACCAGTAGAGGTAACGCCGCAACATCATCAATGCCGCTAAAGCCAAGCGGCGGTACAGTTGCTTTGGCGATAATGTGTGTCAGCCAAAAAGATACAAAAAGAATAATCGCCTGATAAAGGAATATGCGCATAAAATCCCTATTTCTATGGTGCCCCAGCTCGTGGGCCATGATAACTTCTATCTCCTCAGGGGAATATTTATCCAGCAGGGTATCACTCAGAACTATCCGCCTAGTTTTCCCGACGCCCATAAGAGCGGCGTTGGCGGCGGTGCCTTTACTGCTGAATTCTAAAGTATAGACATTGCTGATGCTAGCTTTAGCCTTGCCGGCCAAGTTCTTTAGCCTCTCTTTCAGGCCTTTATCTCTAAGAGGCTCCATCTTGTAGAAAAGCGGCACAATGACCACCGGTGCCAGGATAGTCAGTGCCAGACTCAACAGTATCACCAGGCCCCAGGTGAACAGCCACCAGAGCTGCGGCCAGCCGCCTAAGAACCAGTAGACAGCGGCCACAACAGCCACCCCCAGCACCAGGCCCAGGGCGGCCGCCTTTAGGGTGTCACCCAGCCAGCCGCTAAGCTTTTGGGTTGACAGTCCGTAGCGCCTGGGCAGGACAAAACCACCATAGTAGCTTAATGGTGCCGTCAGCAGCCCATAGGCCAGCATCAGCCCGATAAAGTAGGCCGCCGCCGCCGCCGGCACCGGGGGCAGAGAAATCAGCCCGACCAGCCTGGCGGACAGGCCGCTTAGGATAACCAACAGTAATAGACTGCCGGCCAGGGCCAGCTCAGCCAGAGAAAGGCGGCGCTTGAGCCTGGCGTATTCCTTGGCCTTCTGCTGCCTGGTCGGGTCCAGAAGGGGCTTCGGCCCCAGATTTTCTTCAAGGCAAGAATCATTCAATGCCATCAGCCTGTTTTCAGAATAAGTCTGGTGCGGTGAATGGAGCCGGGCCGCTGGCCAAAACCGAGTGCCTTGGCTACCTGCTCCGGCCGGCCCGAGCCACTACTGTCGCAGCGCAGGCGCATGCCGATGGTAACAACACTGTCTTCCAGGCCGATAAGCCTCAGGTCGCTAATGAGCGCCCTAAGGTCATAGCTGCGGACTCCGGTATCCCGCTGGTGCTGCCAGGGCAGGTGCTCCAGTGACAGTAGAGAGTCCAGAGCCGACTGGAGCTCCCGGTCACTCTTTTCGCTGGCCAGCTCAACCCTGTATTCGGCCTGGCGAACTAATGACTGTAGTGATGGCTGAGTCAGGGCCACCAGGTAAACCTGCACTATTTCTATACCGGCTGGTAGCTGCTGATTTACCGCTGTGGCCAGGAAATGGGGAGATACCCACTGGCTTAAGAAGACATCCATCAACTCAGCCTCACTGGTGACGCCTATGGCCAGGGGGGCCGCCAGAGACAAACGGGGTTGGGGGTTAAAGCCCTTAGAATAGGCCAGGGCGATGTCAGCGCGCTGAAAGGCCCTCGACCACAGCCGCATTATATCCAGATGGGAGATGAACTTTAACTCTGACCGACGACAGAACCTAACCCTCAGCCTGTGCACGTTTTTCCTTAGTCAGTAGAATTTCGTCGATTTTCCTGCCCCGCATCCTGGTCACTACCAGCTTCAAGTCCTTATACCTTATCTGCTGGCCCTGCCTGGGTATATGGCCCAGCAGGTGAAGGATAAAGCCGGCCACGGTTTCGTAATCACCCTCGGGCAACTCCAGGCCCATCTCCTCATTGGCCTCGTCAATGCGCATGCCGCCGTCAACCTGAAAGGTATACTCGTTTATGGGCTCGTATTCCTTCTCGGCCTCGGCCAGCTCATCCCCGACCGGGCCCACAATCTCCTCCATCAAGCGGCTCAGGCTGACGACGCCGGCCGTGCCCCCGTACTCATCAACCACGACACACATACGGTAGTTCTTGTCGCGCATCTCGGTAAAGAGCTCCCCGATACGCTTGGTCTCAGGGGTAAAGTAGGCCGGCCGAATAAGGTCATCAATGGTGTCCTCATGGGTTATGGCGCCCTTGGCCAGGGCCATAAGGACATCCTTTACCGAAAGGATACCGACCACATTATCCATATTCTCCTCATATACCGGGAAGCGGGACATGGGCGATTCGGCGTAGATGGCCAGGAAGTCGGCCAGGGTGGCCCCCTTCTCAACACTGATCACCTCGGGGCGGGGCACGATAGCCTCACTGACCTGGCGGTCGCCAAATTCAAAGACCTTGTGCAGCATCTCGGCCTCTTCCTCCTCCACCAGCCCCTCCTTGTGGCCCACCGTTATCATGCTGCGAATCTCCTCCTCACTGACCAGAGACCTGTGCAAAGGTGTCCCGCCGACCAGCCTGGTGACACCTGAGGCAATCCAGCTTAGAACGGCCACGAAGGGGGTAAAAATCCAGGCCATGGCCGCTATCGGCCGGGCGTAGAAAAGGGATAGCTTCTCGGCATGCCGGGTGGCCAGGGTCTTAGGAGTAATCTCGGAGAATACCAGCAGGACAATAGTCAGGCCAATGGTGGCAATCAGTACACCCTGCTCTTGTCCCCAGACAGAAACGGCCAGAACGGTGGCCAGGGCGGCGGCGGCCACATTGACGAAGTTATTACCCAGCAGGATGGTGGATAGAAGCCTCTCCGGCCGCTCAACCAACCTGGTTACCCGCTGGGCTCCCTTAACCTTAGTGTCAACCATATGCTGCAGCCGGAACCTCTGTAAGGCAATGAAGGCTGTCTCCGAACTGGAGAAGAAGGCTGACAACAGAAGGCAGATAACAAGAAACACCAGGTACAGTGTTTCAACAGACATTCTATATCACCCCACTTAACGCCTGAGTAAATATAAGGGTATCCCCTCTTAAATCATCATAACACTGGCTAGTAGGTGTGTCAAAAGGGTAGGGCCTATTTCAGCAGTGGTGCCTGTGCTATAATTCTTAAAGTATGAAAATCCTGGGTATTGAGACCTCATGTGATGAAACCGCCGCCGCCGTAGTTGAGGACGGCGCTAGAATCCTGTCCCACCAGATTGCTTCCCAGGTGGCCATCCACGCCCGCTACGGAGGGGTTGTCCCCGAGGTAGCCTCAAGGCAGCACCTGCTGGCCATTATCCCGGTCATCGAGCGGGTGATGACTGAAGCCAAGGCTGGCTGGAATGACCTAGACGGCATTGCCGTTACCATCGGCCCGGGCCTAGCCGGCTCGCTGCTGGTGGGGGTCAATGTGGCCAAGGTAATCGCCCTGGCCAGCCGCCTGCCCATCACCGGGGTCAATCACCTTGAGGGCCATATCTACGCCAACTGGCTCTCAGGGCAGTGCCCCTCCTTTCCCGTGGTCTGCCTGATTGTTTCCGGGGGCCATAGTGATCTGGTGCTAATGAAAGACCATGGGGACTACCAGTTACTAGGCAGAACCAGGGACGACGCCGCCGGTGAAGCCTTTGATAAGGCCGCCCGGATATTAGGCCTGGGCTACCCCGGCGGCCCGGCCATTGAGCAGGCGGCCAGCAGAGGCACGGCCACCATCCAGCTACCCCGTGCCTGGCTAAAAGGGAGCTATGACTTCAGCTTCAGCGGTGTCAAGACAGCCCTATTAAGACTGGTCGAGGCCGGCCAGGTCTCATCCGTAGCCGATGCCGCCGCCAGCTTTCAGGAGGCAGTGGTAGATGTCCTGGTGACCAAAACAATAGCCGCCGCCAGGGAGCAGAAAGTGAAGCAGATTCTGGTGGCCGGTGGCGTGGCCGCCAATAGGCTTCTCCGCCAGCGCCTTAAGGAAAATTCACCGATACCGGTGCTAGTGCCCGAGCTGATATTGTGCACCGACAACGCCGCCGTAATTGCCGCCTGCGGCTACTACCGCTTTAGGGCCGGCAAGACAGATGGCCTAGATCTAGATGTCGTCCCCAACCTCAGGATAGCCTAGGTACAGCAGTTATAACTGCCGCTCAAGCTCCTGCTTAAACGCCTGGTAGGCCGGCTCATCATACAGGACAAAGACCACCCTCTCCAGTCCTGTCTCGCCGGCTGAATGCTTAAACACCTGACCCATCATTATCCGGGCGCACTCATCAAGGGGGAAGCCACCAACGCCGGTGCCTAGGGCGGGAAAGGCCAGGCTCTTAATGCCCAGCTCTTCAGCCCTTTTGAGGCTGTTTTCCGTTGCCTGCCTTATCTTCTCGGCATCGGTTCTTATATCCGGTCCCATTACGGCAGCGTGGATGATATAGCTTGCCTTTAGTCTACCGGCCCCGGTAACCGCCGCCTCACCGACGCCGATAGGCCCCTTTTTCACTGCCTCGGTCTCAATCTCTCCACCCCCGGCCCTCTTGATGGCGCCGGCAACACCACCACCCATCCACAAACGGTTGTTGGCCGCATTGACCAGGGCATCAAGCTCAAATTGGGTGATATTCCCTTTATAGACTTCAACCCTAATCATGGCCACACCCCCGGATTATATATTCAGGCTAACTAAATTCTGGCACGCTTGGGTGGAAAGGTCAAAACAATCTCAGGTCAACAGAGATAAAGCGGGCTATATATAAGCTAATGGCCAATCAACGGAGAAAAAGGTTGATTTTTAACTATAGACTGCTGTAAATATCTGATATTAACTATAAAGAGCCATCAATTGAGTTGCGGTATAGACCTAACTAGGCTATGATACTCGGGTTAGCAGTCTCCGACCGAGACTGCTAAAAAATTGAGCCCAAATAAACTAATTCAAGGAAGGAGGATTTTAATGGCGGTTAAACTGGAGCCACTGGGCAACCTAGTGGTAATCAGGCCCAGCCAGAAGGAGGAGGTGAGCAAGGGTGGCGTCTTAATACCCGATACGGCACAAGAGAAGACACAGGAGGGTGAGATCATCGCCGTGGGCCCGGGCCGAAAAGACAAGGATGGCAAGCGGGAGAAGCTCGATGTCAAGGTAGGCGATTTCGTAATCTATCCCAAGTTCGGCGGCGTTGAATACAAGGTCGAGGACGAGGAGCTGATAATCTTTCCTGAGAACCAGGTCCTGGCCAGGAAAACTACCAAATAGATAAATTTCAATGACTAAAAGGAGGCAAAATGGCTAAGAAGATTATCTTTGGTGATGAGGTTAGACATTCCCTGAAGAAGGGAGTGGACGTACTAAATGATGCCGTTAAGGTAACACTGGGGCCCAAGGGTCATCCAGTGGCCCTGGAAAAGGGGTGGGGTGGTGCCCCCACTATCATTGACGATGGTGTTACCATCGCCAGGGATATTGATCTCCCGGAGCCCTTTGAGAACATGGGGGCTCAACTGGTCAAGGAGGCAGCCACCAAGACCAACGAAGCCTGTGGCGACGGCACGACGACATCAATCATGCTGGCGGCGGCCATCATCGATGGAGCCTTTAAGAACATAGCCGCCGGCGCCGAGCCCATCAACTTGAAGAGGGGTATTGAGAAGGCAACCGAGGCTATCCTTGACGAGCTGAAGAGGGCATCCACCCCAGTAAAGGGCCGGCAGCAGATTGTCCAGGTGGCCACCATAACGGCCAAGGACCCTGAGATTGGTGAGCTGATTGCCGATGTTATGGAAAAGGTGGGCAAGGACGGGGTCATCACTATTGAGGAGTCGAAGGGCATCAAGTATGAGACTGAGTACGTCGAGGGGATGCAATTTGACCGTGGCTATATCAGCCCCTACTTCGTCACCGACCCCGGGCGCATGGAAACGGTGATAGAGGACCCCTACATCCTGATGACCGACCGCAAGATAGAAACGGTAGCCGAGCTTCTGCCCGGCCTGGAGAAGATGCTGCAGATAACCAAGAACCTGGTTATTGTCTGCGAAAATGTTGAGGCTGAAGCCCTGGCCACCCTGGTGGTCAACAAGCTGCGGGGCACCATTAATGTGCTGGCGGTCAAGGCCCCCGGCTTTGGCGACCGGCAAAAGGCAATGCTGGAGGATATGGCCCTTCTTACCGGCGGCCAGGTGCTCTCCAAGGAAACCGGCCGCAAGCTGGACTCGGTAACCGAAGCCGACCTGGGCCGGGCCCGCAAGGTAGTGGCCAACAAGGATAAGACCACTATTATCGAGGGCAAAGGCTCACCCCAGGCAATAAAGGATAGAATCAAGCAGATTAAGGCCCAGACAGATGAGGTCGAATCTGCTTTTGACCGTGAGAAGCTCCAGGAGAGGCAGGCCGCCCTGGTAGGTGGTGTCGCCGTCATCGCCGTCGGCGCCGCCACTGAGACCGAGATGAAGGAGAGGAAAGCCCGGGTTGAGGATGCCCTGTCAGCAACGCGGGCCGCCGTAGAAGAAGGCATCCTGCCCGGTGGTGGTGTTGGCCTGCTCAACGCACTACCCGTCCTGGACAAGCTCAAGCTGGAGGGTGATGAGGCCACCGGAGCCAAAATTGTCCGCAAGGCCATCCTGGAACCCATCCGCTGGATTGCCATCAACGCCGGTAAGGACGGCTCGGTGGTAATGGAGGAGGTCAGGAAAAGCCCGCCCGGCATCGGTTACAATGCCGAAACCGATGAATACGGCAATATGGTGGAGATGGGCATCATTGACCCGACCATGGTGGTAAGGGCGGAACTGGAGAATGGCGCCAGCATCGCCAATATGGTCCTGATTACCGAAGCGCTGGTGGCCACTATCAAGGAGAAGGAGGCGGCGGCGCCACCTGGTGGCATGGAGGGGATGTACTAAAGCACCACTAACCGATGTCAGCAGCTATAATAGCCGTGGCCCTAGGGCCACGGCTATCTTTATGTCCTAAAGCCTGAGCAGCCCTTCCAGTGGCTCATCCTTGGCCACCGGGCCCACCAGGGCCAGGCGAAGCCGGCTGGTCACCATCAGCTCCTGGGCCAAAGACTTAAGCTCATCTGCGGTGATGGCATCAATAATGGCCAGCACCTGGCTAACTGTGAGCACCTGCCCGGTGAGGGTCTCCTGTCCCCCCAGCCAGCCGGCAACACTGCGGCTGTCTTCCATGCGCAGCAGCAGGCGCCCCTTGGCCAGTTCCTTGGCCTTGGCCAGCTCCGGTTCAGAGACGGTCTCTTTGAGCCCAGAAAGCTGCTCCAGGATGGCCCTGATGGCCACCTGAAGGTTCTTGGGCTCAACACCGGCATAGATGGCCACCGAGCCGGTATCGTGGAAATGCTCAACATAGCTATAAATGCTGTAGGCCAGCCCCAGCCGGTCACGAATCTCAGCGAACAGGCGGCTGCTCATCCCCTCGCCCAGGATAACATTGAGCAGGTCAAGGGTAAACCGCTTGGGATGACCCAGTGATAGGCCGGGCAGGGCCAGGTAGAGATGGACCTGCTCTATGTCCCGCCTCTCAATAGACAACCGCCGGGCTGTTTTCCCACGGTAGGCCTCATATCCCGAAGGTGGCCCCGGGCCAGTCCAGTTACCTATAACCCGGCCCACCGCGGCTACCGCCTCTTCATGCTGAATATCACCGGCAACGGCCGCCACCAAGTTACCGGGCAGGTACTGCCTGGCTAGAAAATCAAGCATCGTCTCCCTGGTGGTGGCCAGCACCGACTGCTTGCTGCCGGCAATGTCACGCCCCAGGGGGTGACCCGGCCATAGAAGCTCATCAATCAGCAGACTGGCCCGCTGCGACGGGTCATCATAGCCCATATTAATCTCTTCAATGATGACCCGTCGCTCCTTGTCTATATCCTGGGGGTCAAACCGGGAATTTAGCAGGATATCGGCCAGGACATCCAGGGCCGACTCAAAGTGGGGCTTGGCCACCTTACACCAGTAGCTGGTTAATTCCCGGTCGGTGCCACCATTAAGAATACCACCCACCCCCTCAATGGCCTCCGAGACCTCCCGGGCGGTCACCCGCCTCTTAGTACCCTTAAACAGCAGGTGCTCAATAAAATGGCAGATACCGGCCTGCTCCTGGCTCTCATACCGGGAGCCAACGCCGATAAAAAAGCAGATGGACACCGATTGGGCATGGGGCATGGTGGCCGTAATGACCCGAAGACCGTTAGCCAGCGTCGTCTTTTGGTACAATAGTTTAAACCTCTAATGAAAACTAAAGATATTCTAGTGGCATCGCTAACTGGGTGTCAATTAAGACACCTTCCCCGTTGGACACAAATCGGCCAATAGATTATAATAGTAGTACTTAAGTCTTAAGACTGATGCCATATGCATGAGCTCGGTGTCACCCAGGAGGTGCTTGATATTGCCCTCAACAAGGCCAGGGAGGCCCAGGCCAGCAGGATAACCAAGATAAACCTGGTTATCGGTGAAATGTCGGGCATTGTTGATGACAGTGTCCAGTTCTACTTCGACTTCTTGAGCCAGGACAGCATCGCCCGTGATGCCAGGCTGTCATTTAGGCGAGTGCCCATGCAGGTACGCTGTCGCCGGTGCGGCTTCTCCTTCTCACCGGAAAAATTAGATTGGAGCTGTCCCAAGTGTAAAGAGTGGGACGCCGAGGTAACCGCCGGCAAAGAATTCTACATTGACAGCATAGAGGTGGACTAAATGAAGGTAAAGGTATTACAGAATATTCTGGACGCCAATACACAGATGGCCCAGAAAAACCAGCGGCTCCTTGATAATCACCGTATTCTGGCACTGAATATCATGGCCTCGCCGGGGGCCGGCAAAACAAGCCTGATCCTGAAGACGATAGCCCGGCTTAAGGATAAAACCAGAATCGCCGTCATTGAAGGCGATATTGCCTCCACTATTGACGCCGACCGGATAAGCGACCAGGGAGTGGCCGTGGTTCAGATTAATACCGGCGGCGGCTGCCACCTGGATGCCAACATGGTAGAAAACGCCCTAAATAATCTTAAACTTAATGAGATAGACCTTCTCTTTATTGAGAATGTGGGCAACCTGGTCTGCCCGGCCGCATTCAGGCTGGGTGAACACAAGCGAGTGGTCCTGCTCAGCGTCCCCGAGGGTGATGACAAGCCCATCAAATACCCGATGATGTTTACCGAATCAGAAGCTGTTGTCATCAACAAGACTGACCTGATGCCCCTTCTTGATTTTGACCTGGATGCCTTTAAGAGGAAGGTCATTGGACTTAACCCAGATGTTGAGATATTCCAGCTATCGGCTAAGACCGGCCAGGGTCTTGACCCCTGGCTATCATGGCTTGAGGCCGAACTTAAAAGCCTTAGAGCTTGAACATGACACAGGCGATAGGAAACAGGCAGCTACTTAAGATAAGCGTCCGGGGCGTCGTTCAGGGTGTTGGCTTCAGGCCCTTTATATATCAGCTGGCCCAGAAGCACAAACTCAAGGGCTGGGTGTTGAACACCTCGGGTAGCGTTTTGATTGAGGTGGAGGGGGAGAAGGCCGACCTTGATGGCTTCCTCAGTGACCTTAAAGAGAATCAGCCTCCCCAGGCCCGTATCAATGAGCTATCGGTAAGCCGGCAGCCGCCGGTGGGCTATCATAGGTTTGAGATTCGCCCAAGTCTAGCCCAGGCCGGTGAATACCAGCTGATCTCCCCTGACCTGGCCACCTGTGACCCGTGCCGGCAGGACTTTCTGGACCCCGATAACCGGCGTTACCGCTACCCCTTCACCAACTGCACCAACTGCGGTCCCAGGTTTACCATCATTGAGGATATTCCCTACGACCGCCCGCTGACCACCATGCGCCGCTTCAGGATGTGCCCCGCCTGCCAGGCGGAGTATGACGACCCCTTAAATAGGCGTTTTCACGCTCAGCCCAACGCTTGCCCCACCTGCGGCCCGTCACTGGAGCTGGCCGATGCCCAAGGCAATACCGTTCCCGGCCGGGATGTTATCGCCACCTCAAGCCAGCTGCTAAAAGGGGGTAAGATTCTGGCCATCAGGGGACTGGGTGGCTATCTTCTGGCCTGTGATGCCACCAGTAAGGCTGCCGTCAGCGCTTTAAGGCAGAGAAAGAAGCGGCCGGCCAAGCCGCTAGCGGTAATGGTGGCCGACCTTGATGAGGTCAGGGAGCACTGCCTTGTCTCAAATGAGGAAGAGGAGCTGCTCACCTCACCGGCCAGCCCCATTGTGCTGCTAAAATGGCAGTCTTCCTCTTCAATCACAACACTGGTCGCCCCCGGCCTTAAATACCTGGGGGTAATGCTGCCCTACACACCGCTGCACCACCTGCTGATGAAAGACACCAAGCTACCGCTGGTGATGACCAGCGGTAACCTGAGTGAGGAGCCCATCGCCAAGGACAATAACGAGGCGCTAACAAGGCTTCGGGGCATTGCCGACTACTTCCTGAGGCACAACCGGGACATCTACTCCCGCTATGACGACAGCGTAACCATGGTGGCCGGTAAGACCACCATAATAAGGCGGGCCCGCGGCTACGCCCCCTACCCAATTCACCTGCCCTTCAATGCCCGGCCGGTGCTGGCCTGCGGTGCCGAGGAGAAGAATACCTTCTGCCTGCTCAAGGAGGGCCACGCCTTCCTGAGCCAGCACATCGGCGATATGGAAAATGAGGAAACACTGGAGCACTTTGAGGCCACCATCACCCTCTACCAGAAGATGTTCCGCATTGGCCCCGAGATTATTGCCTGTGATAAGCACCCCGATTACCTGGCCACCAGGTGGGCTCAAGTAAAATCAGAGGAAGAAAGGCTGCCTTTGGTTTCTGTCCAGCACCACCACGCCCACATCGTCAGCTGTATGGTTGACAACGGGGTTAAAGAGCCGGTCATCGGCGTGGCTTTTGACGGCACCGGCTACGGCAGCGACGGCCATATCTGGGGCGGCGAGTTCCTGGTAGCCGACTACAAAGGGTTTCAACGGCGGGGGCATCTGGAGTACCTGCCTCTGCCCGGCGGTGCCGCCGCCATTAAAAAGCCCTACCGCACCGCCATCGGCTACCTCTACCATTTGCTGGGAGAGGAGGCCCTGAGCCGGAAGCTGCCCGGCCTTGGCCGTGTTGACGAGGTGGAATTAGAGCTGATAAAACAGCAGCTAGACAAAAAAATCAATTCTCCGCTGACCTCAAGCTGCGGCCGCCTCTTTGACGCCGTCTCCGCCCTGATAGGCATAAGGGGCCAGATTGACTATGATGCCCAGGCGGCCATTGAGCTTGAGATGGCCGCCGATGATATACTAATTGAAGGCGGCTATCCCTTCACTATAGAGCTAAAGGATGGTATCAGAATTATCAGGCTCAAGGAGCTGTTTTCGGGCATCATCTCGGAGCTGTCAAGCGGTGTTGCCCTGGCCAAAATCTCAGCCAAATTCCACAACACGGTGACCCGGATGATAGTCCAGATGTGTTGCCAGCTGGCTGAGCAAAGCGGTATTAATACCGTGGCCCTTTCCGGCGGTGTCTTCCAGAACCGGCGGCTACTCCAGCAGGTAACCACTACCCTTACCGCCGCCGGCCTAAAAGTTTTGGCCCACCATCAGGTACCCACTAATGACGGTGGTATCTCGCTGGGTCAGGCGGTTATCGCCAATAATATCATGAAGAGAGGTTAAAAGATGTGTCTTGCCGTGCCGGCACTAATTAAATCAATTGAGGGGAATCAGGCCGAGGTGGACATGGCCGGAACCAGCTATAAAGCCAGCATCACCCTGACCCCCGGGGCCAGGGTCGGTGACTATGTCCTGCTCCACACCGGCTACGCCATCCAGATAGTCGACCAGAAAGAGGCCCAGGAGACCATCAGGATGTTCCAGGAAATGGGTATGGTGTAGAGGCCTAGATGAAGTTTGTTGACGAGTTCCGCAACAGCCAGAGCGGTAAGAAACTGATAGATAGGATAGTCCAGAGGTCTAAAAAGCCGGCCCGGCTGATGGAGTTCTGCGGGGGGCACACCGTGGCCATCTTCAAATACGGCATCCGCCAGCTGCTGCCGCCCAACATAGAGATGCTCTCCGGCCCCGGCTGCCCGGTATGTGTTACCGCCACCGAAGACCTGGACAGGGTTATCGCCCTTTCCCGCCTGCCCGGAATAACTACGGCCACCTTCGGCGACCTGCTCAAGATACCCTCAAGCCGCTCCAGCCTGCAGGAAGCCCGGGCGGAGGGTAGCGACATCCGCGTAGTATACTCGACACTGGATGCCCTGGATATCGCCCGCAAGAACCCTGACCGCCCGGTGGTATTTGTCGGCATCGGCTTTGAGACCACGGCGCCAACCATCGCCGCTTCCATCCTGCAGGCTGAAGCTGAGGGGCTGAAGAACTACTATGTCATCTCGCTGCACAAGCTGACGCCGCCGGTGACCAAGGTGCTGCTTGACTCCGGGGAAATCAGGCTTGACGGCATCGTCTGTCCGGGCCATGTCAGCACCATCATCGGTTCCCAGGCCTGGGATTTTATCCCCCAGAACTACAGTATTGCCTGCGCCGTCTCCGGTTTTGAGCCACTGGATATCCTCTACTGCGTCAGCCTGCTGGTTGAGCAGATTGAGAGTAGCCAGCCCAAGGTGGAGATAGCCTATCCCCGGGCGGTGCGCCCCGAGGGCAACCGACAGGCGCTGAAACTAATGGAGCAGGTCTTTGAAGTCTGCCCGGCCAACTGGCGGGGCATCGGCACCTTGCCCGGCAGCGGACTAAGAATCAGGAATGAATTTGCCGCCTTTGATGCCGAGAGGGCATTTGACATCCGTGTTGAGGAGCCTCCTAAAGAGCCGGCCGGCTGCCTGTGCGGGGCCATACTGCGCGGGGTAGCCACGCCGCTGGACTGCAAGCTTTTTGGCGCTGCCTGCACCCCGGAGCAGCCGGTGGGGCCCTGTATGGTCTCATCCGAGGGAACCTGCGCCGCTTACTATCACTTCGGAGGCGGGCATGGCTAATAAAAGGATTCTGCTGGCCCACGGCAGCGGCGGGCGCTTAAGCCACGACCTAGTCAAGAAAAGCCTGGCCCGGCCGCTTTCCAACCAGATCCTGGACAAACTGGATGATGCCGCCGTTTTTTCACTTTCCGGCCGCCTGGCCTTCACCACCGATAGCTATGTGGTCAGCCCCATCTTCTTCCCCGGCGGCGATATCGGCAAGCTGGCGGTGTGCGGCACAGTCAATGACTTGGCCATGTCCGGCGCCTCGCCCCGCTACCTCAGCCTGTCGCTCATCATAGAAGAGGGGCTGCCCCTTGATGAGCTGGAGAGGGTTGTCGGCTCAATCCAGAGAGCAGCCTCAGAGGCCGGTATTAAAGTAGTCGCCGGTGATACCAAGGTGGTTAATCAGGGTAACGCCGATAAGCTCTTTATCAACACCGCCGGCATCGGTCTCATCCCGCCAGGGGTAGATATTTCCGGTGCCAACGCCGTCCCCGGCGATAAGGTCATCCTAAGCGGCGGCATCGGTGACCATGGCATGGCCATAATGTCACAGCGAGAGGGCCTGCGTTTTAAGATACCCATTGAGAGCGACTGCGCCCCGCTGGCCTCCCTGGTGGCCGATATGCTGGCTGTCTCTAAGGATATCCACTGCCTGCGCGACCCTACCCGGGGAGGGCTGGCCACCACCCTAAACGAGCTGGCGGCCCAGTCCGGTGTCGGCATCAACATAGACGAAGAGAGGATACCGGTCCATGAGGCGGTAAGGGCCGCCTGCGAGCTACTGGGTCTTGACCCCCTCTATGTGGCCAATGAAGGCAAGCTGGTGGCCATTGTGCCGCCTGAGTATGCCGGCCAGATTCTTAAGGCGATGAAGCAAAACGGCTACGGCCGGGGTGCCGTCCTAATCGGCGAGGTTGTTGCCCAGCATCCGGGCCGGGTAACTATGAAGACGCTCCTGGGGACTACCCGGATAGTGGATATGCTCACCGGTGAGCTACTGCCCCGCATCTGCTAGGGCCTGATTTAGCCCTTAACATTTGCCCTAATTTGTGCTAATATATTTATCTGGAATTAGGAGTGTAGCTCAGCTGGCTAGAGCAGCGGTCTCCAAAACCGCAGGTCGGGGGTTCGAGTCCTCCCACTCCTGCCAGCGCCGAGATGGTGGAATGGCAGACACGCTAGCTTGAGGGGCTAGTGAGCGTTAAGCTCGTGGGAGTTCAAATCTCCCTCTCGGCACCAGAATAAAGGCGGAAGTAGTTCAGCGGTAGAACGCCTCCTTGCCAAGGAGGAGGTCGTGAGTTCGAATCTCATCTTCCGCTCCAACTGAATATGGGTGCCGCAAAGGTAAGCGGGTTTTAGGGGGCGACGTAGCCAAGTGGCAAGGCGGGGGTCTGCAAAACCCTTATTCGGCGGTTCGAATCCGCCCGTCGCCTCCAGTTTATTTTGCAAATGCTTTGAAACCCAACTACCTGATTCTAAGATGATATATCCACTTCTTCAACTACAATCTCAAATTTTTTATACTCGCCACAAAAGCCCCTGCATGACACTCGGTAATAAGCTTCAAACTTGCCCACGGCAGTCGGTGCTTTAATGTTGACCTCTTGAGCAACAGTACCTCCTCTTATAATCGGTGCTCCGTAGTAAACGCAAGCACTGACAAATTCTGGAGCGATAGGGTGGTCTGCCTCTTGAGTTATTGAGCTTCTATCGGGGAAGCTAAATCCCGGGGGAGCGTATAACATAACATCTGCATCATCGGCAACATCCCCCCTCGTTAGATATAGACCAAACAGAAGTTTCTTGGTAGAGTCTGCCTTAGTATGGAAAGGGGGCTGTTGTTTTTTCCATACTAATATCAGTTCTGGTTTCTTCTCCTCATCGTATTCTCTGAAAGCCGTCTTCAACGCTTGTACTTCTCTAACTAAAGCTGCCTCTTCAGAAGTTATGGCAACGCTTTCAATGACCTTTAGAGACTGGTAAATACACCAAACGCTATAGAATATTGCAGCCAATCCTAAAACCCAAAGAAGATTTGCGATAACAATTTGTGATTCATATAAAACGAGGGCTACACCACAGAGAATTAACGCTATTGCTAAAATCCTTGCAGGAGGAATCACACCGCCCCTTACTGTCAGCAGTTCTGGGGCTTTCCCAATTTTACTTATTTTCTTTTCAAATTCTTCGCCTTGTTTCCTCAATTGTCTAAGTTTTTTCTCCAGTTCTCCTAGTTCTTTCTTAATGTGTTCTTTCTTCAATAATTTGGAAATTTGTTTTTGTATCCCAGCTATTTCTTTTTCAGTAGCTTCTTTTTGTGCTTCCAAGGTTTTCTCTTTTTCCTTTGAAGCCCTTTCTAATGCACGACCCAGTAAAGACACCGCAAAAACAAAAATTGTTACCAATATAGCAAGCACTGCTAGGGCTAGGAAGAATGTTAGTTGATATATGACGTCCATAGTTATTTTTCCTTTATATTATGTTTAGTTATATTATAGCACCATTCCACTCTATAACAAATGGTTTTTCCTCTGTCTACTTGAAGCCTTTCACCAAACGCTGTAAAATATCATTTGCCAAAGCCGGGGTGGCGGAAGTGGCAGACGCAACGGACTTAAAATCCGTCGGAGAAATCCTTGTGGGTTCGAGTCCCACCCCCGGCACCATTAAAATAGAGCATAATATTGCTATGTTTTACCTGATAGTGATTTTGGGTTACTTACTGGGTTCCATCCCTACCGCCTATATTGCCGGACGCCTCGTTAAGGGTAGGGACATCCGGGAAATGGGCGACGGTAATGTCGGCGCCCAAAATGCCTTCCGCCAGCTGGGGGCCAGGATAGGGGTTACCGTAGGCATTGTTGATGTCGGCAAGGGAGCACTGGCTATTCTTGTTGCCCAGGCGGTCAATATCCCCCAACTGGCCATCCTAGCTACCGGGGCCGCCGTCATTATCGGACATAACTGGCCCGTCTTTATCGGCTTCAAGGGTGGCCGCGGCGAGGCAACCACTATTGGCGTACTGCTGATTCTGGTAACCCAGCCGATGCTGATATTAGGGGCAATGGCCGCCGCCGTTCTGATTAAAACCAAGAATGTAGTTTTGGCCAGTGTCGTTCTATTTCTGCCCCTGTCGCTGGTCTCCTGGTGGCTGGGGGTTTCCGGAGGGCTGGTGGCTTATAGCATCGGGCTACCCTGCCTGGTGGGTCTCACCCATTATGTCAGGACAAGGCAGAAGCTGATGCGCCCCGCCTAGCCCTTCCTTGAGAAAAGCCGCCGCCACCAGGGCTGTTTGGCCGCTGTTAAGAGCTTTATCTGGTTCTCCAGATTTCGGATACGCTCGGTGGCGGCACCAAACTGGGCGGCTAAGGTCAGGTTCCTCTCCTGAAGCTCCCTGACGATGTCCATAGCCTGGACAGGGGTCTGGCTAGGGGTATTGTCCAGGGGCTGGTACCGATAAAGCTCCGGGGGCAGAGCCAGGATTCGGTACTCTTCACCAAAGGGCCCGCTGACTAGTCGGGCATCAATCTTGCCCGATTTAATATAGCGCCTTACCGTTCGGGTCGATACCCCCAGCGACTTGGCCGCCTGGGCTATGGTCATACCCTGCCTGGACATAGGTTTTGACAAGTGTATAGTCAAAACAGACTATTGTCAAGGGGGCTAAATAGGAGCTCCCTGTTGCCGCCGCTTAATGCCCAGCCCAAAAAGAGGCCGGGCATCCCTACAGACGAAATACCCAGCCTCTTTAAGCAACAGACAGTTTATAATATATAGGTTAGGCCTTGCCTATCTTGAACATCTTGGTGCCGCATACCGAGCATACTCCTTGAGTCGCCGGTCGGCCGTTCTTCATGATTATGGCCCTGGTGTCCTTCATTTCCCTCTTGGTTCGGCATTTCATGCAGTATCCTTGCATTCAAGCTACCTCCTTTGGATTTTGCCCTAAATGATAAACCATTCACCAGGCAATGTCAAGTAGTCTCTAGGCTATTTTGCCCAACCAAAGGTAACTAGCGACCATACAACCACCAGTCTAGTGAATCTTTAGTTAATTAGTTTATCCAGGCTGGCTCAAGGTCAAGCCATCGGTATCAAGCGACCGTCTGGCCAGTTTTTTGATGATTTAAGACGGGTGCTGTATTATATTCCAGGTTACAGGGCGGCCTTGAACAAGATGCTGAAATATCACTTTGTAACGGAATGGTCATTTAAGGCCCCTGTCGAGAGGGTCTGGGAAGTAATCAAGGACGCCGAGTCCATGCCAGCATGGTGGCCGGGCCTCAAGAAATGCCAAATCAGGGGCGACGACAAGACCCTTAAGGTGGGCACCTTATTAGAAGCGGCCGTAAAAGGACTGCTGGGAGACCTCAACTTCACTCTAGAAGTAAGTGAAATTGAACCTCATAAAAGGCTGCTTCTCAAAAGCAGCGGCGATTTACGGGGGATTGGCCTCTGGACGCTTGCGCCAGACGGCGATGAGACCAGGACCAGATTCCTCTGGGAAATAACCACCACCGGCTGGCTGATGAACCTTGCCGGTCTACTTTTCAAGCCACTGCTGGCGCGAAACCACGACCGGGTAATGGCCGCCGGATATAAGGCGTTAAAGTCCCGGATTGAAGGCTAAGCCCTGACCGCCGGGGCCAGGGGCAGTATCAAGGTCGGCCCCGTCTTTCGCTTCAGGTAAGACTTGGTGTACTCAACAGGATAGGAATAAACCACCTGCACCCTGGGATGCTCCAGCCAGAAGAGAAAGAGGCCCACCGTCTGGGGTTTGGTGCCGAAGGGGCCGGTAACCATGTTGAATAAGCCCTTGGTCTCATCATAGATGGTCTCAAGGACATTGCGGACAGCATACGGGTTGTCGGCGGGCACATTCCTAACCTCAACAGAAGGCTGTGACAGCAGGTAGGAATTATTTTTTTCAGCGTATCTAAGATAGTCAACATTGCCCTGGCGCGGCGTGGTTATCAGGGCAATCGTCCGGGCCGGATTAAAGTGTTTCCAGACGCTGAGCGACCTTTCCGGCTCAAAGCCCAGAAACAGCACCAGAACGGTCTGCTTATCAATGGATATGCCGCCAAAAAAGTTGGTCACCGTGGATATTTGGGCCACACCCTGGGTCAGCCTGGTTGGTAAATAGGTCTGCGTGGTATGGATTATGCGGGGAATGCCCAGATTTAACTCGGCGACCAGAAAGTAAAGCAGTCCCAGCAGGTAGACCTTGGTAAAGCCGCTAATATCAACAGTGATAAAGGGCTCTTCGGCATCCTTGGGCTGGCAACGGCTCCAGATGTTTTTTAGCTGATTAACGGCGTCAATGGGGTCATCCCGCTGGCACCGGATGACAAAGAGGCCTTCAGCTGTCCTTCTCGCCAGCAGGGTCTGTAATTTATAGAGGTTGGTATCTACCAGTTTCTGGTAGCGCGGCTCCTCAATAACAAAGATTATGCTAAATCTCACCCGGAAGTTGGCGCCCATCTTGGCGGCGGCGGCCAGGCACCTGTCCTCAAAACCGGCACAACAGATAAAAAGATCATCAGGGCCATACTCATTGAGTCTGGCCAAACTATCAACAGCAATGGGTTCGTCAGCCGCCTTCATCTCGGTAGACCCTTTGATACCACCTCCAGTCGGAGTTTTTAGCCAATGCCACTATAAACATCCTGAGGCCCTATTGTCAAATCTGCCCGGTACCCAAAAGGGGCTGGCTACATTGACTGGAAGGGTTTATAATTAAACACCAACTCTATGGAAGGAAGAGAAATGTATTACTTTGCCTATGGCTCTAATCTCAACCGCCAGCAGATGCGAGAACGCTGCCCCGATAGTAAGCCCGCCTTTACCGCCAGCCTTAACCACTATAAGCTGATATTTGCTGGCTGGTCTAGGGCCTGGCGCGGGGGCACGGCCAGTATCAAGCCACAGCGCGGGGAGAAGGTTCTGGGGGCTATCTATGATGTCCCAGAGAATGACCTGAGGCGGCTGGACAAATACGAGGGTTATCCTGAGACCTTTAACCGGATAAGGGTTATTGTAAATACCGAGACCGGTGACCCGGTAGCGGCCTTTACCTATATCAGAGCCAGCCAGTCAGAAGAAACAAAGCCGGCACCGCAATACCTGTCCCTTATCCAGCAGGGCTACCGGGACTGGGGGCTCATCTAGTCAGCCACTAGACATATGTGTTGACACAGTGTTGACAAGTCAGGTATTTTGTCAAGGGGTTAGCCTGGCTACTTTATTTTTTGTCGGGCGTCTATTTAGTTCCAGCCAGATTGATTTTTGGCGCCGCCTCTGCTTAAATAACTAGCTGTAGGAGGGATAGATGGCAGATTTAAGTCTAAAGTTGACCAAGAGAGATATACTGGGCAAGAAGACCCGATTTCTACGGCGGCAGGGCATTACCCCCAGCCATCTCTTTGGCCACAATATCAAATCACTGGCCCTGCAGGGCCCAACTGGCAAGCTTGAGTACATTATCGCCCAGGCAGGTATGACCCGGCTCATCAATCTTCAGATTGAAGCCGATAAGCAACCCAAGATGGTATTCATCCGTGAAATCCAGAGAGACCCCCTAAGTGGCCGGCTGCTTCATGTTGACTTCTATCGGGTAAGTATGAAGGAGAGGATGACGGCCGATATTCCCATCGTCTTTGTTGGCCAGGCCCCGGCCCTGAAGGAAAAGGGGCACATTGTGACCCAACTCCTGAACCACCTAGGTGTTGAGTGCCTGCCCGATAAGCTGCCACCCCAGATAGAGGTTGACTTGAGCCAGCTAGAGGCGATGGGGCAGACAATCCATGTCAGCGACATTGCCCTTGACCCCGAGGTTACCGTTACCACCGAGCCTGACCAGCCGGTGGTTAAGGTCACTGAGGTGGCCGCAGCCAGGATAGAGGAAGAGGTAGCGGTTGAGGAGGCCGAGGCGGCTAAGGCGGTAGAGGCTGAGGCTCCCACTGAAGAAGAAGCCGAGCCGACTTCATCCTAAAAAATAAGCTATTAACCATGAAGGATCTGGACTTTACACCCGCAGTTGAGGTCAAGAGCGTCGTCAAAATCTATGGTAAACGCCGTGTCGTTAACGATGTTTCGTTCACCGTGGCCCAAGGTGAGATATTTGGCCTAATCGGCCCCAATGGGGCCGGTAAGACAACCACCATCCGGATGATGATGGACATCATCAAGCCTGACTCAGGGGAGATAAACATCCTGGGAGAACACCTAAATGAGGCCGCCAAAAACGGGATTGGCTACCTCCCTGAGGAGAGAGGGCTCTACAAAAAAATAACCGTACTTCACTCCCTCGTCTACCTGGCCTCATTAAAGGGCATCCCGGCCCATCGGGCTCAAAGCAGGGCTGAAGAGCTGCTGAAGCGGATTGACATGCTGCCCCACAAGAACAAGAAGATAGAGGAGCTCAGCCGCGGCATGGGCCAGCTCATCCAGTTCCTGGTTACCATAATCCATGACCCCCGGCTGGTCATTCTGGATGAGCCTTTCGCCGGGCTGGACCCGGTTAACACCGAACTGCTTAAGGAGATTATCCTTGAATTAAGGAGTCAGGGCAAGGCCATTATCCTGAGCACTCACCGCATGAATGAGGTTGAGGTGCTCTGTGACCGGGTACTGATGATTGATGTGGGACGCAGCGTCCTCTACGGCAAGCTGACCGAGATTAAAACAAAATACCGGAATAATTCTGTCTTCGTAGAGTTTGACGGAGAACTGGGCGAGCTGGCCGGGGTCGTGGATATAAAGGACTACGGCCAGTACACGGAGCTGTTCCTGGATGGGGAGGCAACACCCCAGCAGGTTCTCAAGCAGCTAGTCAGCCGGGGAGGCAGCCTTAACCGCTTTGAGGTATCCACCCCCTCCCTTAATGAGATATTCATTCAGGTGGCCGCCAAGAAACAATGAACAAGACAGTCCTGATACTGAAACACGAGTTCCTGCAGACGCTGAAAAGGAAGTCGTTTATCATAATGACCCTCGCCTTCCCGGTGCTGGGCCTGCTGGGCATCGGTGTCTTTCAGATTATCCAGGGTGTTGAGACGCCACCGGCCGAAGCGGTAAGCATCGGCTATGTGGATGAGGTGGGCATCTTTGACGGCTACAGGGAGCAGTACCAGGTTGAGCTGACGCCGTTTGCCACGGCGGAAGAAGCCACCGATGCCCTGCTTGATGACGAGGTCAGTGAATATTTCGTTATCCCTCCGGACTACGTCACCAGCGGCACCATTTACAGGTTCACCCTTGAGCGGGAGCTGAAGCCACCGGATAAGACCATCACCGCCATCAGGGACTTTTTACAGAGCAACCTTCTTGAAGGGCAGACCACTGAGGAGATTACCAACAGGGTCAAGTTCCCCTTGGCGCTTTATAACACCGTGCTGGACGAGAGCGGTCAGCCGACCGACGAGGAGGGTGGCCCTGGCACTCTCATCCTGCCCTACCTCTTCAGCATTCTGCTTCTGATGGCCATCTTTACCTCATCCGGCTTCGTACTCCAGGGACTGGGCGAAGAGAAGGAGAACCGGATTATGGAAATCCTGCTCTCCTCCGTCTCGGCGCGGCAGCTAATCACGGGCAAGGTGCTGGGCCTGGGAGCCGCCGGATTGATGCAGATGGTCTTCTGGCTGCTCTCGGCCAGGCTGCTGATTGAACTTCTGCCCACCGGCATCAGCGAGGCCATAGGTACTATAGAAATATCGCCCAGCTTTGTGATACTAAGCCTGGTGTATTTCCTGCTGGGTTATCTGCTCTTTGGTGTCCTGATGGCCGGCATGGGCGCCATCGGCGCCACCGCCCGGGAGAGCCAGCAGCTGTCAATGGTTATTATCCTGCCGGCGGCGCTGCCCTTCTATGCCATCTATTTCATAATAGAAAATCCCCAACATATCATCAGTCAAATTCTCACCCTGTTCCCTTTCTCCGCCCCGATAACCGTAATTATGAGGATGGGCATATCAGAAATCCCCGCCTGGCAGCTGGCCTTAAGCATGGCCCTGCTGGTAGCGGCCATTGTTGGCTCGCTGTGGCTGGTGGCCAAAGTATTCAGAACCTTCCTGCTGATGTACGGCAAGACGCCCAAGCTGGGCGAGATTATCAGGCTGGTAAGACAGGCATAGACCGACGACTGGTTGAAGTTACCCAAGGCCTCCTGTTATAATCGGGTGATGATAATTGATTTTCACAGCCATGTCTTTCCCCCGCAGATAGTAAAAAACCGCAGTAGATACATTGAGAGCGACCCCTGCTTTGCCATCCTCTACTCCAAGAAGGAGGCCAAACTGGCCACTGCCGATGAGCTTATTGCCAGCATGGACAAGAACGGGGTAGACATCTCGGTCATCCTGAATATTGGCTGGACAACCCATGAGCTGTGCCTGGAAACCAACGACTATATCCTGGAGTCCATAGCCCGCTACCCCGACCGTCTGATAGGCTTTGGCAGCGTCCAGCCGCTGTCCTGTGAAGCCGCCCTGGCTGAGATAGAACGCTGTGCCCAAGGCGGGATGAAGGGTATTGGCGAACTGAGGCCGGATATCCAGCTATTCAACCTGGTGGATGATGAAGTAGTAAGGCCTTTCGTTGAGACAATAAGGAAGCATAAGCTCATTCTGCTCAGCCATGCCTCGGAGCCGGTGGGCGATAACTACCCGGGCAAGGGGATGGTGACCCCGGATATGCTCTACCCCTTTATTACTAGCTACCCAGAGCTAACCATAGTCTTGGCCCACTGGGGCGGCGGCCTGCCCTTCTACGCCCTGATGCCCGAGGTAAAGAGGGCACTAAAAAATGTATATTTTGACACCGCGGCCTCGCCCCTTCTCTACAGTCCCCAGATATATAACCAGGTCATCCAGCTTATCGGTAGCGACAGGATTCTCTTCGGCAGCGACTTTCCGCTGCTGGAACAGGGCCGCTCGCTCAAGGAGGTTACCTCCCTTGACCTAGCCGAGGAGGCAAAGGGCCTCATCCTGGGCGGCAATGCCCAGGGGCTGCTGGGTATCTAGCCAAAAATTAAGGCCATGGAGCAAATACGCTCTTTTATCGCCATTGAGCTGCCTGAGGCACTAAAGCTGGAGCTGGCCGAGCTTCAGGCAAGGCTGAAAACGGCTGACCCGGGTGGGGTAAAGTGGGTCGACCCCCAGGGTATCCACCTGACTCTAAAGTTCCTGGGCAACATCGCCGCCGATAGAACTGGTGACATAATCAGGGCGATGAATGAGGCCGCCCGGGGAATCCCACCCTTCCAGCTGACCATCGGGGGACTAGGCGTTTTCCCCAATCCCAGGCGGGCTCAGGTAGCCTGGGTGGGCCTAAGCGGCCAGGTAGATAAGCTGGCCCGGTTTCAGGCCCAGCTTGAAGCCAGCCTGGCCCGGCTGGGTTTTGTCCCTGAGACAAGGCCGTTTAGCCCCCATCTCACCCTGGCCCGCCTGCGCCCACAGGCATCGCCCGCCGAGCGGCAGAGCCTGGGTCAGCTAATAATCAGCACCCGGTTTGCCTCAAGTTACCCCATTGTGGTCACCGCCATCAAGTTGATGAGGAGCCAGCTAACCCGGCAGGGGGCCATCTATAGCCAGATTGGTTCCGTAGAGCTAAAATCTGGGAAATAGGCCCTTGCCAAGGGTCACAGTTTAATGTATACTGCTAAAAATCTAATTCTGGTTGGGAGGTGGTCCTAGTGGAACAATTCAATTTTCCCAAATGCCTTAAGTGCAAGGATGACGACCTGGTGCCCCTATCCGATTTTGGCAGCCAAGGGGCGGCTATCCACTACAAGGCCTGGGTTTGCACCAACCCTGATTGCGGCTTCAACCTGAAGATCAGGAACGGTGATGTCTATCTAAACGAACCCATTATGAGCGGGGTGCATAGCAGCCGCTCCCGCCAACAGCTTTAGTCAGGTAGTGAACGCGCTTCCTCGGTTGGTCAGGCTTAAAGAGGTAGCCCTTGACCTCCTGTTTCCGCAGTGGTGCCTTGGTTGTGGCCGGGAGGGCGCTTACATCTGCGCCTCCTGCCAGCGCCGGTTACCCAGAATGATAGGGCCGTTTTGCCCCGTCTGCAGTAGCCCTCAAGCCAGCGGCTTAATCTGTCCCGCCTGTACCAGCCAGCGGCCAGAGATAGATGGCATCCGCTCGCCGTTCCGCTTTGACGGGATAATGCGCCAGGCTATCCACCAGCTAAAATACAGAAACCTCAGGGCCATAGCCCGGCTGCTGGCCCGACTATTAAATGAATACCTGACGGCCAACCCGATACCCGGCCAGGTACTGGTGCCGGTGCCGCTTCATCAGAAACGCCTAAGGCAGCGGGGTTACAACCAGTCCCAGCTGCTGGCCCGGGAACTGGGTAGGCTGGCTGAGCTACCCGTGGTCACCGATTGCCTTCTGAGACAGCGGCCGGCGCCACCACAAGCGGAAACAACCACCGTGGCGCAGAGGCGGGCCAATGTGGCCCAGGCCTTTGCCTGCCTTAACGACCGGCTAAGGGACAAACAGGTACTGCTGATAGATGATGTCGCCACCTCCGGGGCCACCCTTGATGCCTGTGCCGCCGCCTTAAAGGCTACCGGTGCCAGCTCAGTCTGGGGGTTGACCCTAGCCAGAGAAGTCTAATTAACAGGAGTAGCCAAGATGCAGCTTGAGATAACCGCTAAGAATATAGAGCTATCACCGCAGGTACGCCGTCACATTGAGGGCAAACTGGGCAAGCTGGGTCGCCATCTGGCCAGTATTTCCGAGGCCAGGCTGGAAATAGCCGAGGAGAGGACAAGGTCGCCCCAGCATCGCTTCATCGCCCAGCTAACCATAGATAGCAACGGCACCCTGCTGCGCGGTGAGCAGAGGGGAGAAAACCTGCTCACGGCCATTGATAAGGTAGCCGAGATAATGGACCGGCAAATCAGGCGCTACAAAGGCAAGCTATATCATAAGGGGAGGGGCAACTCACCGGCCAGAGGCAGGTCTGGCCAGCCGGCAGCCACGCCACCAGTCGCCAATAGAGTGGTTAAGGTCAAGCGGTTTGCCATTAAGCCAATGTTGCTAGACGAGGCCATAGAACAGATGGAGCTTCTGGGCCACGACTTCTTTCTCTTCTTCAGCAGTGACCGCCAGGGGCTTAGCCTTTTATACCGGCGCAAGAACGGCGACTACGGCCTGATTGAGCCTGAGCTTGATAAGGAGTAAACTTCCAACAAGGTATCGGAGTAACCATATATGGTAGCCAGACTAAAAAATCTATACCTATATTTGGCCCTGGCCTGCTTGCTAGGTATTGTAGCCATATTTGTTTTTGATGGCTATATGGGCATCTATGACACCGTCTATATAACTGCCGGAGAGCAGGAGCAGAAAATAGAGGCTGATTCCTGGTCAGAAGACAACGGTATTTGGTGGTCAGTGGGGACCAACTGGGGAGAAAAGGTATTCTTCCGCTACGAGGTTGACAACCGCCAGTTCTCAAGCTACTCGGCTGATATTGAGGTTTCAGTGTGGCGCAGCCAGCAGAAAGTGCTCGATTTACTATCTGAGCAGATTCAAATAGCTTCTTTTAATAGTGGACTGCTGGAATGGGTGGTGGATACCGTGGAGCTGGAGCCGGTTCCTCCAGAGCAGACTTACGAATATACCGTAATCATAAAGAGGGGTGAACTGGAACAGAGGATAATCCTTTATATTAACTACACCCCCAAATTTCCGGTTCCGGCAAGATAATTAAAGGGAGTAGCCTATGAGGCTGGTATATATATTATATGGTTTTGGAATTCTGTTCAGTGTGGCTGGCATCGGCTATCTGGCGGCAGAATATGTGCGGTATCTTTCCGAGGCAGGCAAGCTTATTTCACTGCTACTAACGGTAGCCATGTTTGCCTTCCTGGGGAAATATTTTGAAGGTCTGGGGTGGTAACTAGATGGAAATAGTATTAGGACTAATATCACTAGCTATAACGGCTGCTTTTTTGGCTTTCATTGGCTGGCTAATTTACCGGGCGGTAAAAGGGGAGTTAAAAGTAAAGCAGATTAAGGCCCATAACATTGCCTACGGTCTTTCTGTGGTCACCGGCATTTTTACCTACGGGTTCTTTCTGAGTATGGATATGCCACAACTGTTTAAGATAGTAGTCAGTATTATTCTTGGTGTGATGTTAATATTTGTGGCCGCCTATATCCAGCGCCGCCACCAGCAAAGCTCCTGACCTTAAAGGCCTAGGCCCACTATCAGGCCGCTACCAGAGCCGCTCAAGTCCAAAATTAAGCCCCCTAACCCAGTTTAGAAGGGGAAACTAAATATAATCAGTCTTAAGGGTGTGGTCAGCCAATTAAGATACTCTACCTTCAGTACCAAAATGGGCTGGCTGGGCATTTTAGGCTCGGCCAGGGGGTTGCTGGCTATTACCCTACCCCAGCATTCAAGCGAGCAGGCAATCAAGCTGTTAGCTTTAGGCTCAAAACAGGCCATCTGGTCACCTGAGCACTTTGACGATTTGACGGCCCGCCTCAGGGGCTACCTTGACGGCGATAAAGTGGCCTTCACCGATAAGCTTGACCTCTCAGCGGCCACCCAATTCCAGCGCCAGGTATGGCAGACAACAAGGCTCATTCCTTATGGTGAGACCCGGAGCTACCAGTGGCTGGCTCAAGCATTGGGCCGGCCCGAAGCGACCCGGGCGGTAGGACAGGCCCTGGCCCGAAACCGGCTACCGATAATCATTCCCTGCCATCGGGTAGTTAAAAGCGATGGCAAACTCGGCGGTTACAGCGGGGGAGTGGAGATGAAGCGGTATCTTCTTGACCTTGAGGCGAGCACCAGTAATAAGAAGGGTTCTAATCTATACTAACCGTAAATACCTTAGTATCAATGCTTTCTTCTTCCCACGGTCGCTTATAGACCATTGTTATCTCGACTTCACCCTTTTTAAGTGCCCTGAAGCGGAAAAGTTCGGTGCCGCCGGCGCCAGCTGCACCCTGCTGAG
>JAUXAE010000103.1 GCA_030620035.1 Dehalococcoidales bacterium | reverse complement strand
GTAGATGAGCTTTTTGGTATCGGCATCATATTCAACGACGCCTACGTTGGGTGACCCAAACATATGACCCGCCGTCCGGAGCATATTGGTGGCCTCCTCGGGGGTCCCCGTCCACTTGGGCACTCCCCTCTCCTCGGGGGTAGTTACTTTCTTGCCGCCGTAGTCTATCGGCTTAAGCTCTCTACCGAAGCCATTCCAGTGCGTACCGGACATCAGCGCATAGTCCCTCAAGGCGAAGCCTGGTTTGCCGGCTTTGAATCGTTCGTCCGCGATACTTGTATGCTCATCTCTACTACTCGCCTTTGCCTCAAGCAGCTGTTCAACGCGTTGTCTGAGAGCGGTATCGGTACAGTCTTCGGGGACCCACCTAGCATGTCTGGGGTGGACACCATAAGTACCACTTGACACAGAATTCCAGTCCCAGACTTCAAAAAGGCTCCAGTCAACCTCCGTTGTAGGGTTTTTGAACTCCCTCTCCTTGACCCACCACGGGCGCTTAAAGTTGGCATTTGGATTTGATTTTACATCGCCAGCGGCGATAACCTCGTCAAGGTCGTGGAATACTGGCATAGTTGCCGCAGCAGCACCTAACCCGGCACCAGCCAGACCGAGACCCTTCATAAAGTCTCGGCGGGTTACAGTACTATGAAATTTTGACATTTCATACCTCCTTTATTTATTTCGGTCTTTCCCGATGTCACCCAGTCTCTCCTGAGCGCTTTTCACCATTAGCATTACCTCCTATACTCCTATATTTAAAAAAGCAAGGTGATATATCACCAACCTGGTGGTGTACTACCTCCCAATACATTATCGTAGGGCCAGGTCCTTAGGTCGCGGTCCCACCAGATGGCACAATCATCTTCATCTCGGTACGCTTTATAGAATAACCCCTCCATACTCCTAAAGAAGCTATTTAAAACTGGAGTGGTAGACACGACTCCCATAATAACTTCATGGATGCTGGCAGAATCATGATGGTTGAAGACGCAGACAGTGCCACAGTTAAGGTCACAACCCGGGAAGCAGCACCTTGCCCAGTTCAAGTGATACTTCTTGACACCGGCACGATTCCAGGGCCCGGTTACTTCATAGGTAGGCTCGTCGTCCATGCTCTGCGCCCCACCGCCATATTCATTACAATAATCAGAGCATAACTTACATGTTGCGCAGAACTTCCATATGCCGGCGTCTATCGGCTTGGTGGGGGCAAGGGGTAGGTCGGTAGGCATTCCTGGTGTGTATCGCACCATAGAGCCCCACTCAGGAGTTATATGGTGGTTGGTGCGGCCTAACTCACTTAATCCACACATTACACCCATAGGGACGTTCATGCCACCGGCAGTGTAGCTACTCCCCCCTGGTGCCTGATAACCGAGGCATTTAATGAACCTCTGCATGCGGTTAAGAATGATAGGGCCATACATGTAGCCATACCAAGGACCTACGTTCTGTCGGGCAAGATGCCGTTTAGTCATTTCAGCCGGCATCCGCACCACGACGTAGACACCCCAGCGGCACTTATTGGGTATCACGCCTACCCGACCATCCTGGTAAGGCTCATCAACATCTTCGAACCTGGTTTTCTTGGGATAGAAGAACTTTTTGTTGTTGGCATCAAACTCAACGACGCCTAAGTTGGCCGCCCCGAAGAAATGAGCCGCCGCCCGTAGCAAATTGGTTGCCTCCTCTGGGGTTCCCGTCCACTTGGGCACTCCCCGGCCCTCCGGAGTAATCATCTCTGGAATTACACCCCTATCAGCATCTGGGTCATCGGGTGTAATCATCTCCGGGCCCCCCCAGGGTATCGGCATCGGACCCCTACCAAAAGTAAGATATGTCGCACCCACACCCAGTGCCACATCTCTTAAGGCGTAACCTGGCGTGCCACTCTTAATACCTGATAATATCTGGCTATATTGTTGCTTTCTAACATTTCCTATGATTGAGAGCCACTCCTTAACTTTTGCCTGTGTCTCAGTATCCCCATAGGGCTGAATGAAACCATGGCCGGGATTAGCGATGTGAGTGTTGCAGGGCTCATAGCCCCAGTCCCAAGGCTGCATGATGCTCCAGTCTATTTCAGTGGTTGGGTTGCCGAACTCCCTTTCTGTTATATACCGAGGGCGCTTAAAGTTAGCCCAGGGTGAAGCTGAAAACGACGCAAGCTCATCAAGGTCGTGGAATACTGGAGTGGCCGCGGCGGCAGCACCAAGTCCGGCACCAGCCAAGCCGAGACCCTTCATGAAGTCCCGGCGGGTTACAGTACTATGAAATTTTGACATTTTCTCCTCCATGTTTTAGTTTTATTTGTTCCCGGTCTTTCCCGACGCCACCCGGTCTCTCCTGAGCGCCCCTGTTTCATAGGCAACCCCCTATTAGTAGTGTGTACCTACCCAGTTACATTATAATCCTTTATTTGCCCTTGTCAATCCGCATTTATGCCTAATTTTTACTTTATTTTCTATATATTTTGATATAGAATTAGGGGTAATAACCATTCCTTTGGCGGTGGCCCCCGGCACCGGTTTGCCTGGTGCCTAGAAACAGTGTAAAATACCTGCGGCAAGCCTGCAGCGGCTTGCCGATGGCTGTTTGGCAGAATTATGAAGGTTTATCACATCGCCTATGAACCGACCTACAAGTCGCTTGATATCCATTTCTGGACGGAGTGCAATCTGGGCTGTCGCGGCTGCTATACCAGATATGAGCTGTATGATTTTGGCCTGATTGATGACCCCGTTGGCCAGCTCGCCACTAAGCCCCAGGAAGCCTCGCCAGGCCGCTTTTTGTCCTTTGACGAAGTGATGGCCTTTCTAGAGGGATTGGAGATTAAGTATGCCATCTTTATGGGCACTGAAGCCGCCCTTGACCCGGAGCTGCCCAAACTGGCCAGGGTTCTGCACGAGAAGTTTCATTCCTATAACATTATACTAACCAACGGCCTGAAGCTGACCGATATGGAGCATATTGATGAGGTAATCTTGAGCATCAAGGCCTATTCCGAGGACATCCACCGGGACTATACCGGCCGGTCCAATAAGAAGATTCTGGAGAACTTTAGAAAAATCTATAACTCGGTTAAAAAGATGCAGGCGGAGACAGTGCTGATTCCTGATTACATAGATGCCAGAGAGGTTGAGCGTGTTGCCAAGTTCGTGGCCAGTGTTGACAAGAACATTACCTTTAGGATAGATGCCTACTTTCCGGTGGTTGACTGCCCCTGGCGGGCGGCCACTAAGGAGGAAGTGGCTGAGGCGGCCAAGTTGGCCAAAAAGCATCTTAATAATGTCACCTGCCTGACATTGGATATGCAACGGATAGGTGAGAAAGCAGTGAGGATTTTTTAGTTATGCCAGTGAATATTAATAAGAAGAAAGCCCGCATTACAAGATCATTCCCCCCATCGCGGAATACCGGGGCAAAGGCTGTGGCAGTACCGCGTCCAGCGCCCCAGCCATGGTTATTGGCTCAGAGAGACACGTCTCGGTACACTTTTTACAGGTATGACAGAAACAGAAGATGCTGGTATCTACTGCCTCGGGCCAAGGTGGCGTCTAACATCGGGCTGAGTGGTAACGCACTTCACGTTCTGGAAAAAAGATACCTAAAGAAGGACAAGCAGGGCCGGGCTATTGAGACCCCTGAGGAGATGTTCCGCCGGGTCGCCGGGACAATCGCCTCGGCCGAGCTCATCTATAACCCCAAGGCAGATGTCAGGACCAGAGAGGAGGAATTCTACCGGCTGATGGCCCGCCTGGAGTTTCTGCCCAACTCGCCCACCCTGATGAATGCCGGCCGTGAATTG
>JAUXAE010000080.1 GCA_030620035.1 Dehalococcoidales bacterium | reverse complement strand
CGAAATACCAAAAATCTGTTTATTTGTTCGCTCACCGTTTTGTATGTTTATACGGCGGTGCTTCTGTTTCTGGGGGTGTTGCCCCCGGCCTGTGCCCTGGCCTTTCTGGGGGTGCCTCTGGCGGTAAAGGCGGCAGTGGTGGCCTCAAGGCATTGTCTTGACCCGCTCAAGGTAGTCCCGGCCAATAGATTTATGGTCTATATTTACTCACTGACCACGGTGGCCGTTGCCGTAGGATTTCTGATTTAAGATGGTAGCACCAAGCTTTTTTGAAAAGATTGCCCCCTACTATGACTTCCTGACCCGTCTCTTTATGATGGGCACCTATAACAGCACTAGGGAGAGGATGCTGGATGAGGATACCAGCCAGTTCACCGTTTTGGACCTGTGCTGTGGCACCGGCTACATTTCAAACAAGATAAAGGCCAAGAAGATAGTCGGCTTTGATAGGTCCGACCGGATGCTCTCCCTAAACGCCAGGACTAAAAGAGACAACAAGGTTCTCATCAAGGGGAGTGTCTACCATATGCCCTTTGCCGAGGCTGAATTTGACCGCATCTACTGCTCCAGCGCCAGTCATGAGTTCGGTAAGTTTCCCCAGATACTTGACAGGTGCCACCAGATACTTAAGCCTGGGGGCAAGCTTGTCCTGTTTGATATCTACCAGCCCCAAAACCCCTTCCTGTCTCTTATTATGAACACCTTTGTCAGGTATGTGGTTGAGCACAACATTATGTGGGTCCATACCAAGGAAGAGTGGCACAAAATACTGCAAAAGGCCGGTTTCCGGGTAGAGGAGATGAATGTCATCCGGGGCCTTTATATCTTTATCCGGGCGGTAAGAGTATAGGCCAGAAGATGCTCGCTTTTTAGCTTTACCCCTAGACTTTAGTTTTCAGCTTATCGGCAGTTGAACTTAGCCCTCTTTATGGTATTATGTCTCTGGAATGCGTTATGCCATAATCGCCGATATCCACGCCAACCTGGCCGCCTTTAAGGCCGTGCTCAAGGATATTGAGCGCCACGGTGAGGTTGATGAGTTTTGGTGTCTCGGTGATATTGTCGGCTACGGGCCTGACCCGGGCCAGTGCCTAGAGCTACTGCGCCGGTTGCGCCATGTCTGTGTTGCCGGCAATCACGATCTGGCCGCTATCGGCCGGCTTGACCTGGCCAGCTTCAACCCTGACGCCGCCGCCGCCATCCGCTGGACGGCCCAGCAGTTAGACCCCCAGGATGTCCAGTACCTTGAGGGCCTGCCCTCGGTTATTAAAAGGGATGGTTTTACCCTGGTGCACGGCAGCCCCCGGGAGCCTGTCTGGGAATACCTGGTATCAATCAGCAGCGCCCGGGAGAACTTTGCCTATTTTGAGTCACCCTTCTGCCTGGTGGGCCATTCTCATGTACCCCTGGTATTCAGGCAGGCCGAGGACGGCATCTGCTCCTATATTCCTTTCTCAACCGATATCGGCCAGGTGCTGGGCAGGAGCCGGCTGATAATTAACCCTGGCGGCGTCGGCCAGCCCCGGGATGGTGACCCCAGGGCCAGCTATGCCATCTATGACAGCGACGCCGGCGTGGTCAGGCTCTACCGTGTTGCCTATGACATTAATGCCACCCAGCTTAAGATGATGAAGCAGAACCTGCCGGTAAGGCTTTCGGTTCGTTTGGCCCATGGTGTTTAACTGGCTTGGGTAATCAATATTTTGTTTTTGAGGTTAGCTATGGCCAAGGAAACGGCCCGGAAAAGGGGATACAAAAAGCGCTACCCTCAGGATAGGATGCTGGCTGAGACAAAAAGGTTGCTGCGCCAGTTGGGCCTTCAGGCCAGAAAGGGCCTGGGACAGCACTTCCTGGTTGATGAAGGGGTTCTGGAGCGCATTGTTGACGCCGCCGAGCTGGGTCCAACTGATGTTGTTCTGGAGATAGGCCCCGGGCTTGGTGTCCTGACCCGGGAACTGGCCGGGAAGGTCGGCTGGGTGGTGGCCGTTGAGCTTGATACCAGGCTGGCTTTAGTCCTGAAAAAGGAGCTGGCTTCTTTTAACAATGTTGCCATCGTTAATCAGGATATACTTAAGACCAGCCCGGCGTCACTGCTTGAAGGGTTGCCGCCAGATTTCCCGGGAATAGGAGACGGCCGATTGGGCTACAAGGTAGTGGCCAACCTGCCCTATTATATCACCTCGGCGGTTCTGCGCCATTTTCTTGAGGCCCGGTTCAAGCCCAAAGTTATGGTGGTCATGGTGCAGAAGGAGGTGGCCGAGGCCATTGTGGCCCAACCGGGTGATATGAGCCTGCTGGCCATCAGTATCCAGTTTTATGGCCGGCCGTATATAATCAGCTATGTGCCGGCCAGCTCGTTTTATCCGGCGCCGGAGGTTGACTCGGCGATACTCAAGATTGGGCTCTACCCCCAGCCGCCGGTGTCGGTAGCTGATAGAGAGAGCTTTTTTGGTCTGGTGCGGGCCGGCTTTTCTGCCCGGCGCAAGCAGCTAGTCGGCTCCCTGGCTAATGGACTGGGGCTTCCTAAGGCCGAGGTCTTGCCTCTGCTGGAGAGGGCCGGGATTATCTCCCGGCGGCGGGCGGAAACCCTGACCCTTGAGGAGTGGGCCCGGCTGTGGCGGGTGTTTGCTCAGGTGGAGGAGCGGCCATGGTGACACTAAAGGCGCCGGCCAAGCTGAACCTGACCCTTGAGGTTCTGGGCAAGCGCCCCGATGGTTTTCATGAGATTCGCAGTATTGTTCAGGCCATTAACCTGTGCGATAGTCTGAGCTTCGGTTTGAATCCCGGGATTGAGATACAGTGTGGGGCCCCCGGCTGGACGGCAAAGAAGAGCCTGGTATCTAAGGCTATCACCCTACTTCAGGAGACTAGCGGCTGCCGCCAGGGGGTGATAATTAGGCTTCATAAGCGTATCCCACTGCTTTCGGGGCTGGGTGGTGATTCCAGTGATGCCGCGGCCACCCTGCGCGGCCTGAACAGGCTCTGGGGCTTGAACCTGCCCCGCTGGCAACTGGCTGAACTGGCCTCACAGTTGGGCTCCGATGTAACCTTCTTTCTCTTCGGCGGTACGACCCTGATCGAGGGCCGGGGTGATGTGGTCACCCTGCTGCCCTCCCTGCCCCGAATGTGGGCCGTGCTGCTGATACCACCTGTTTCAAGGGTGGCGGGCAAGACGGAGCGGCTTTACGTAAACCTAAAGGCAAGTCACTATACCGAGGGGCAGGTTACCGATGAGCTGATGACCACAATTACCAGTGGCCACCAGGTAGCCCCGGCCAAATTCTTCAATGTCTTTGAGGCTGTTGCCGATGACGCCTTTAGCGGCCTTGAGCAGTACCGGTGGCGGTTTCTGGCCGCCGGGGCGTATCAGGTTCGGCTGGCCGGTTCAGGGCCGGCCCTTTTCAGTCTGGTAAGGGAAAAAAGGCGGGCCGAGAAGATATACAAAAACCTGAAGCAAGAGCGACTGGAGGCCTATCTGGCCGAGACCCTGAGCAGCCTAGACTAGCCGGACTGAAATGTCTATCATCTCAGGTAAACTAAATTTAGGAGGTAATAAATGAGCAGGACACAGGAGAATCTACAGGCGGCCTTTGCCGGTGAGAGCCAGGCCAACCGCAAATACCTGTTCTTCGCCGAAAAGGCTCAGAGGGAAGGCCAACCGCGGATAGCCCGGCTGTTCCGGGCGGCCGCTGAGGCCGAGACGGTTCATGCCCGCAACCATCTTGGGGTGATGGAGGGCATCGGCACCACCCGGGATAACCTGAAGGTGGCCATCGGCGGGGAAAACTATGAATTCACCGAGATGTACCCCGGATTCATTGACCAGGCTAAATCAGATAATGATGGGAAGGCTGAGGCTAGTTTTACCCGTGCCAACGAGGTGGAGAGAATCCATCACGGCCTGTTCCAGCAGGCGCTGGAAAGCCTTGAGGCGGGTAGACAGCTTGAGGACGAGCCCTACTTTGTCTGCCAGGTCTGCGGCAACACGGTGCCGGGGGAGGCCCCCGAGAGGTGCCCCATCTGCGGCGCACCCCGCAGCCAGTTCAAGCGGGTGGAGTAGATAAGAAGGGGATTAAAAGGGGCCAAGCCCCTTTAAGAAATTCTATTCCCTCTAATCCAACCACCCCTTAACCAGTTCCTCCTCATCCTCTCTCGTGGTTGCTTCCCCATCAAGTCTGGCCTGAAGCAATAGATTTAGTATTTCTTTAATTCTGGGCCCGGGGGCGATGCTCATTCTTATCAGGTCGTCGCCGTTAAGGACTGGTTTAATATAGCGCAGCTTGTCCAAGAATAGCTTTAGATGCTTTTGTGCGATGGCTGAGTCGCTGGCCAGCAGGTTGGCCGTGATGGCGGCCGGGGAGCAGCCGTAAAGCCAGTGGTAAATCTGGCTCGGTTTAATTTTAGCATCAGCCAGTGGTTTAAGCTGGCCTTTGATGTTGGCGGTATCCCTGAGTGTTTTGGTTACTAATTTGGTCGGCCTGAGTTTTGAGATTAACTGCTCCCTTTCTTCCCCGGTCAGGTGGTAGGTTAGCAGGGCCAGGTAGAGGGCGATAGAAGGAGGCTCGGGGGAGGTTAACTTTCGGGCCTGGTTAAATTTCACTTCAAGCCAGCCGTTGCCCCCAAGAGATGGGTGCAGGCTTTCAAGGACACCGAGCTCTTGGGCGCGGCCCAAGACCTTCTCCGGGCGCTCCTCATTGAGGATACATTCCAGCTCGTACCTTATGCGGTCGCCGCTGATGCTATTAAGTATGGCGATATCCCTTTTAAGCAGCTTGAAGGTGTTTACCTCTAGCCGGAAGCCCAGCCGCTGCTCGTAGCGTAGCCCCCGCCAGATGCGGGTGGCATCATCAATGAAGCTCTTATTATGCAGGATGCGGATGAGCCTGTGCTCAAGGGCCCTTCGGCCGTTATGGGGGTCAACAAGCTCCCCGTAGCCGTCGGGGTTAAGGGCAATGGCCATGGCGTTGATGGTGAAGTCGCGCCGCCCCAGGTCATTACCTATGAGACTGGGGGTGACGCTGGGCAGGGCCCCCGGCCGGGCGTAGCTTTCCCGGCGGGCGGTGGCCAGGTCAATAGTCCACTTACGCCACCCTATTTTGGCCGTGCTAAAGCGCCGGTGGACGGTGATTTTGGCAGGCTCATCGGGCAGTAACTGGTGGGCCAGGGCAACAGCGTCGCCCTCA
>JAUXAE010000068.1 GCA_030620035.1 Dehalococcoidales bacterium | reverse complement strand
AGAGGGGAATGGGGAAAATGCTATTTTTACGAGTGGAAGAGTGGGCTGGCGACCCCGGGGGGATTCGAACCCCCGATCTCCACCGTGACAGGGTGGCATGTTAGACCGCTACACCACGGGGCCATCTTGCTCTGGCTAAAGCCTATCAGGAATGGCCGGCTAAGTCAAACTGGTATAATAGACGGTTTAAGCCGGCGGAGTATCCGTTGTTTATATTATTTTTGTGTGGTATAATGACCAAGGTTTTCTTTAGCAGGTTATGGGGAGGGATTAAAAATAGCGGTTAAGAAGGTAAAAACGGCAGCTAGAAGGGTGGCCAAGAAGGAACTGCTGACCGAAGAGGAGCAGTTGCGTGACTACGAACTGGTTTTGATTATCAGCCCAGAGGTTGCCCAGGAAAAACTTGACGCTGTCTCAGACAGTATAAGTCAGTCGATTACCAAGCGTGGGGGCACTGTCACCGAGGTGGAGCGGTGGGGCAAAAGGAGGCTGGCTTACCCCATAAAACATGTCTTAGAGGGTAGTTACCTGCTAGTCCGATTTAGATCAAGGCCGTCATCGTCCAAGGAGCTGACGGCCGGTCTTCAGATTTCTGAGGAGGTCCTGCGCTATATGTTGATAAGTTTGGCAGCTGGTTAGACAAAAATTCCTTTTCTCGTCCCTAGGAAAGTAAAAAGGAGTCTTGGAGAGATGGTAAGTTTGAACAAGGTAATGATTATCGGTAATGTTGGTGGTGACCCTGAAATGCGCTTTACCCCTAACGGCCATCCGGTAACCTCATTTCGGGTGGCCACTAACTGGGTGTATACCACTCCGGAGGGTGAGCGTAAGCAGGAGACAGAGTGGTTTAGTGTGGTAACCTGGAACCGGCTGGCTGAGCAGTGCAACCAGTTTCTGACCAAGGGTCGCCTGGTCTATGTTGAGGGCAGGCTACGCACCCGTGCCTGGGAGGGCCAGGACGGGCAGAAGCGCTACCGAAGTGAGGTTATTGCCAGTAGGGTCACCTTCCTTGATAGGTAGGCAGCGGCGGTGCTTCCTGAGGAGAAGGCCGAAGAGACTGGAGAGACTGGAGAGACTGGAGAGGCTGGAGGCGGTGAGCTAGAGCCGGAAGACATTCCGTTTTAGGTAAAGTCAAAAAATTATAAGTAGGAGTTTGCTTAGTGACGGCACAGGAAGGCGGTAGGCCAGGAGGTAGGCCAGGAGGTAGGCCAGGCACATGGCGGAGCGGGCCAAGATATACACCACGGCGAAGGGTTTGCTCCTTCTGTGCCAAAAAGGTCGACAAGATAGACTATAAAGACACGGCTAAATTAAGCCGCTATATTTCAGACAGAGGCAAGATTATGCCCCGCCGTAGAACGGGCACCTGCGCCAAGCACCAGCGGGTGGTGGCCTCGGCGGTGAAGAGGGCGCGGCATATTGCCCTGCTGCCCTATACCGCCGAGCACATCCGCAAAGCGGGTAATGTCGCCGCTCAGGGTCCTTTGCCAATTAAGCCGGAGCCCGAGCCCGCTGAGCCGGTGGCATCTCCAGAAACTGAGGAGCCGGTGGCTTCTTAGGGCGCCCCAGATATTTGAGGAGTTGATGTGCCCAAGAGGACTTATCAACCAAAGCGTATCCCGAGGAAACGTGAGCATGGCTTTCAGGCCCGGATGAGCTCTCGGGGAGGGCGAGCCGTGCTGAAAGCGAGGCGGCTCAAGGGCCGTAAGAGATTGACCGTAGTTTGAGCCCTGCCCTCTAAAGAGCCCCCTTGATAATTAACGCTCTGGCGATTAAACTATTTAAGGAGGCGATGAAGGCAGAAAAATACCTGACCAGAAAGGGGCAGTATGCCCCTGTGCTTAAGCAGGGGGGTTATTGGGCTAACCGCTTGGTGGTGATGAAGGCCTTGGCCAATGAGCTTAAGCTATCCCGATATGGCCTGGTGGTCAGTAAACGAGTCGGCAAGGCGGTGGTAAGAAACCGGGTAAAGCGCCAACTGCGTGAGGTTCTGCGACAGACACCGCTAAAATCGGGATGGGATATCGTCTTTATTGCCCGCCCGGCGGCGGCTACGGCTAAATACGCTGATATTGACAAAATGGTCAGGGGCTTGCTTTCCCAAGCCCAACTGCTAGCGAAGGATAATGAAGAGGCTTGCCTTAGGCTTAGTTAGGCTCTATCAGTTAACACTATCGCAGGTTATGCCGCCCTCCTGCCGTTTTACCCCGAGCTGTTCCCAGTATACCTACGAGGCTATCTCAAGGTTTGGTATTCTTAAGGGGGTATGGCTGGGTATCAGGCGGCTGGCCCGCTGCCATCCCTTAAATAAGGGAGGCTATGACCCGGTAGCTTAAATAGGTCTTTCGGCTAGAAGTAGTCTCTAGATAAGAGGCAACATTGTTTAGGCGTAACAAGATACTGTCGGTTAAAAGATTACTGCTCATCCCTGTCCTGTTGCTGGTCGTGCTGGCCATCTCCGGCTGCCTCGGGGCCGGCACCCGCTCCTTAGGCTGGTCGGGAGTGGCCGTATCTGGTGGCGACCTGTTTTTTGGTTCTATGGATGGTAAACTTATCGCCCTGGATAGCTCAAGCGGCAATCCCCGGTGGCAGGTGTCTCTGGAAGGCTCAGCAGAAGGTGGCATCGGCTGTGCCGCCCCGGCGGCGGGAGTAGGCATCTACGGCACCCCACTGGTGGCCGGTGACCTGGTTTTTGTTAGCGCCTATAATGGCCGGCTCTACGCCATTAATGCCGATTCTGGGGCCTTGAGGTGGGTCTATCCCCATGAGGGCAATCTTGAGCCGATTGCCGGCGGACCGGCCCTGGCCGGGGATAAGGTCTACTTCGGTTCCTTTGACGGCAAGGTCTATGCCTTAAATGTGGCTACCGGGGAAAAGGAGTGGCAGTTTGAGACCGGGGATGAGATTTGGTCAACGCCGGTTGTTGACGGCGATAGACTGTATATCGGCTCCTTTGATAATAAACTCTACGCCCTAGACACAGAAGATGGCAGCCAGGTGTGGACTTTTGAGGCTGATGGGGCCTTCGTTTCTATGCCCCTGGTCTATAATGGCACAGTTTATGTTGGTTCTTTTGACAGGTATTTCTATGCCCTAAATGCTGCTGATGGTAGCCTGCTCTGGAGCTTCCCGGCCAGCGATGAGGAGCAGAGCCGGCCCGGGAGCTGGTTCTGGGCCAGCGCCGTAGCCTATAATAATGCTATCTATGCCCCCTGCCTTGATGGCTGGGTTTATGTTCTGGATGCTGAAAGCGGTCTTAAGATAACCGAGTTTGACCTGGGAAGCCCGGTGGCGGCATCGCCGGTGTTGGCCGGCAGTTATATCGTGGTCGCTGCTGAGGACGGTCGGTTGCATATTATTGATGGCGATAGCAATGAGATCAGGCCGCTTACCGACCTGGCGCTAAAAGTGGTCGCCCCCCTTGTCGCCAGTGAAGGTATTGTTTATGTCCATACCCAGGAGGATGAGACTGTCTATGCCCTTGACCCGGAGGCCAGGTTGGTGGTCTGGAGCTTTACCCTACAGTGAGGTAGTTTAGTTGGATATCGGGGCAATATGGGATCTAATCGCTCTTAACCCCATGATAAACAGCATGGTCTGGCTGTCCAGCATCCTGTTTGGCAGCTTTGGGCTGACCATTATCGCCCTGACCCTTGTTGTCCGTGGACTGATGTACCCCCTGACCATCAAGCAGCTTCATGCTACTAGGGCCATGCAGGCGCTTCAGCCCAAGATGGCGGAGCTTAAAAAGAAGCATGCCAAGGATAAGCAGAAACTGGGCCAGGAGCAGATGAAGCTATATAAGGAGTCGGGGGTGAGCCCCGCCGGCTGCCTGTTGCCCATGCTGATTCAGATGCCCATCTGGATAGCCCTTTATATGGCGATTATCCGGGTCTTGGCGGTGACCCCTGAGGACTTCCTAAACCTGTCGCAGCGTCTTTATGACTTGCCGGTACTGTACTCAATACTGCCCTTGGAGAATCAGTTCCTGTGGATGGACCTGTCCCGTCCCGACTTCTTCCTGGCACTGCTGGTCGGGGGCACTATGTGGCTGCAGCAGAAGATGGTAACGCCGGTGGCCACTGACCCCAAGCAGCAGGCGCAGGGTCGGATGATGCTGATAATGATGCCGCTGATGTTTACCTTCTTCTCGATAACATTCCCCAGCGGCCTGGCTCTCTACTGGGTGGCTTCGGCTATTATTACTATTGGCATTCAGTATTTTGTTGCCGGCTGGGGCTCGCTGAAGCCGACCATTGAAGGAATTAGTCGGTTATTCCGCCGGGAAGAGAAATATACCAGGCGGATTGCTGAGGCAGAGAAGGTACCTGCCGAGGTGGCCGTTGAGGCCGACATAGTACCAGAGGACATTGAGCAAGAAGAGGTATTGCCTGATGCAAGAGGTGGAGACAAGCGCCAAGACCGTGAACGAGGCTATCCAGATCGCCTTAGAACGGCTAGGCGTAGGCCGAGAAGAGGTAGAGGTCGACGTCCTAAGCGAAGGTAAGCCGGGCATCTTAGGTTTGGGCTCTGAAGAAGCCAGGGTAAGGGTGAGGTTGCTGAGGCCCAGCCCCCCTGAGCCAGGCCAGCAGGGTGATGTCGCCCGGAGGGCCCAGGCTGTCCTGGAGACACTGCTTGATAAGCTGGGGGTAACTGCTTCAGTAGAGCCTCAACCCTTGGCTTCGGTTACCCAGGGAGAAGAGACAGCCGGCCTTGTCTTTGACATCAGGGGTGACAATTTAGGCATTTTGATTGGCCGGCGTGGCCAGACCCTGGCCTGCCTTCAGTATCTTCTCAGGCTTATTGTGGCCGACAAGACCAAGACCTTTGTCCCGGTGGTTGTCGATGTTAATGGCTACCGGCAGCGCCGCTATCAGGCACTGCAGGCCCTGGCCCAGCGCATGGCCGAGCAGGTTAAGGAAAAGAGAATGCCCTTCTCACTGGAACCGATGACCGCTTTTGAGAGACGTATTATCCATCTGGCTCTGGCCGGGCACCCTGAGGTGACCACTCAGAGTGTGGGTGTCGGTGAGTCGCGCAAGGTAGTCATTGTCTTAAAAGAGCAGGGTTGATTTATTCTGGCGAGGTGTGTTAATCTTTAACCCTGGCAAAGGCGGTGACGGAGACGAGTAAGGGGGTAACGGGCACTCTAGCGAGTCTGGTACAGTGGAAGCAGATGTGTTCCTCCTCCTGAAAATCCCTCCTGAGCTACCAACCGAACGGTGGTTTAAAGCCACTCAGTAGACTTGGTCGGTTACGTCAGCCGTTATCGTGACGAGGGCATACAGGTGCCCTTGAATGAGTGCCCCCGCAATTAGTGGGGGAAGCGGGGTGGTACCGCGGGTTTAGTTAAATCCTGTCCCTGAAGGATGGGTTTTTTTATAGAAAGGGGTTTTGGCTTATGTTCCGACCGGTAAGCAGTCGGGTGAATCTGGCTGAAGTGGAGGAGAAGGTACTGGGCCTTTGGCGGCAGAAAGATACCTTTAAGCGGAGTATAGAGGCCCGCCGGGGCCGGCCTCGCTTTACTCTGTATGAGGGCCCACCAACGGCCAATGGTAGCCCGGGCATACACCATGTGCTGTCCAGGGTCTTTAAGGATATTATACCCCGCTATAAGGCGATGAAGGGCTATTATACGCCACGCATTGCCGGCTGGGATACCCACGGCCTGCCCGTTGAGCTGGAGGTGGAGAAGGAGCTGGGCTTTTCCGGTAAAGCCGAGATTGAGAGGTTCGGCATTGACAAATTTAATGCCCGTTGCCGGGAGAGTGTCTTCCGCTACAAGAAGGAGTGGGACGAGCTGACCGAGCGCATCGCCTTCTGGCTTGACCTGGAGCACCCCTATATCACCATGGATAATGATTATATTGAGAGCTGCTGGTGGGCTATCAAGCAGATGTGGGATAAGGGGCTGGTCTATCAGGGCTACAAGGTGACCCCTCACTGTCCCCGCTGCGGTACCTCCTTAAGCTCACATGAGGTTGCCCTGGGCTATCAGGATGATGTTCCCGACCCTTCAGTTTACATAAAGTTTAAAGTGGTTCCTTCGCCAATATCCTTCTCTGAGGAGCAAAAGAGACTCTATACGCTCTCGCGAGACAAG
>JAUXAE010000007.1 GCA_030620035.1 Dehalococcoidales bacterium | reverse complement strand
TTCAGCCAGGAGGATTTCAGGAAAACCTTCGGCCAGAGGACTGACACCATAATCAGGGCTATTTTGGGCAGAGAAGCCGGCCGGCGGGAAATAGAGGCCATCGGCCGGGAGAAGGAGGCCAGCTTCCGCCAGAAAATAGGGCGGGAGGTCACAGCGCTGCCCGGAGTGGTCGCCCTGATGCAGTCGCTGAAGGCCAGCAGCTTCAGAATGGCGGTGGCCTCTTCGGCACCCCTGGAAAATATTGAGCTCATCATGAGGGGCCTAGGTGTAACCGACTGCTGCCAGGTTATCATCAGTGAAAAGGATGTAACCCGAGGTAAGCCCGACCCCCAGGCCTTCCTGCTGGCGGCCCAAAGGCTGGGCGTTAGGCCGGAAAACTGCCTTGTTATTGAGGATGCCGTGGCCGGTGTTACCGCCGCTAAAAGGGCGGGCATGGCCTGCATCGCCATCAGTAACAGCCACCCGGCCCAAAGCCTGGCGCCGGCCGACCTTGTCGTTGATTCCCTTAAGAAGGTTAGCGCCAAAGAGATAGAAGGCTTAATCAATAAAAAGAGAGGCTAACATGGAAAGGTCGCTGGTTCTTATCAAACCCGATGCCGTGGCCAGAGGGCTAAGCGGCACCATTATTGGCCGCCTGGAGAGACAGGGCCTAAAGCTGGTGGCCCTTAAGATGCTTCAGCCGGACAAACCCTTAGCTCAACAACTCTACGCCCCCCACCAGGACAAACCCTTCTTTGAAAGCTTGGTCACCTATATTAGTTCTAGCCCGATAGTGGCCGCCGTCTTTGAGGGAGAAGGGGCTGTGGCCCTAATCAGGCAGGTCATGGGGGCCACCGACCCGGCCCAGGCCCAGGCCGGAACTATCAGGGGAGACTACGGCCTGGATATTGAGCGCAATGTCATCCACGGCTCTGATTCGGTTGACACCGCCGAGGGGGAAATCAGCCTTTTCTTCACTGAGGACGAGATTCTTAGCTACTGAATCCTGACCACGGGGTTGGCCCGGCTCCACAGCTCATCCAGCTGGTAGTAGTCCCGCTCAACCGAGGCAAAGATGTGTACGATAACATCACCGTAATCAATGAGCAGCCAGCCCGAATCGGCGCTACCCTCACCATGGCCAGGTAAAACACCTGCCTTCTTCAAGGAGTGTAGAATCTCATCGTAAACAGCCTCCATCTGCCGGCTGGTCTCACCACTACACATGACGAAGTAATCGGCAAAGCTGGCGATGCCCCGAACATCCAGCAGCACAATATCCCAGGCCTGCTTATCACTGGCTACTTCAACAACTTTACGGGCTATATCAATCGCTTCCAGGTATCAGCCTCCATAGACTTAGTCTTTAGCTTTCCTTCGCCTTGAGCTTCTTCAAGGCCTCTTTTGTAGCCTCCCAAACAAAATAATTTTTATCCTTAAGAGATTTAGTGAGTGGTTCTATCGCCCTAGCGTCTCCTATCTTCCCTAGAGCCTCCACTGCATATTGTCGAATAGATTCATTTTTATCCTTCAGAGTCTTAATGAGAGGCTCTACTGCCCTGGCATCCCCTAGCCTACCAAGAGCACTTGCTGCCTCCCCTCGAACAAAATACTTTTTATCCTTCTTCAGCGCCTTAGTGAGGAGTTCTAATGCCCTGGCATCACCTAGCCTGCTAAGAGCCTGTGTTGCTTTCCATTGAACATATTCATCTTCATCTTCATCCTCCAGGACCTGAGTGAGGGACTCTAAAGCCCTGACATCCCCTATCAACCCAAGAACCTCTGCTATTCTCCATCGAACATATTCATCTTCATCCTTCAGAGCCTTAATAAAGGGTTCTACTGTCCTGGCATCCTTTAGCTCGACTATCCTGACAATAGCTAATTCTGCTTGCGTTCGAATATATTCATCTCCATGCTTCAAAGCCTCTATTAGGTCAATAGCATCTTTCTTAGCTCCCATTTTCACACCTCCTCAGCGACTAATTGCTCATAACAGCCTTTCTAACAATTAATTATATCACAACCGATAGATCCCCCACCCGCCGTGCTATACTATAAACAAATGGCAGAGCTACTTTTTGGCACCGCCGGCATTCCCCATAGTGCCTGGCCACTGACCACCATAGATGGCATCAAGCGCATTGCTGAGCTCGGGCTGGGCTGTATGGAGATTGAATTTGTCCAGGGAATATACTTAAATGAAGAGGAGGCTCACCAGGTAGCCGAGACCGCCGTCAATAGCGGGGTGAAATTGTCAGCTCACGCTCCCTACTTTCTTAACTTTAATTCCCACGAGCCAAGGAAAATAAGGGCCAGCCAGGGAATACTGCACAAGGCCGCCCGCATGGCCTCAATATGCGGTGCCCAAAGCGTCATCTTCCACGCCGGCTTCTACCTGGGCGACCCGCCGGAAAAGGTCTACCAGACGGTAAAGAGGTACCTAGCCGAGGTAATTGACCGGCTCAAAGAAGAAGATATCCAGCTAAGCCTAAGGCCCGAGGTCAGCGGCAAGGGCAGCCAGTTCGGCAGTATTGAGGAGATACTAAAGCTGTGTACCGAGCTTGAGGGAATAGCCCCGGCCATTGACTTCGCCCACTGGCATGCCCGAACCGGCGGCTTCAATTCATATAAGGAGTTTGCCTATGTTCTGGAGCAAACCAAGCAAAGGCTAGGTAGTGCCGCTCTTGACAATATGCATATTCATATCTCGGGCATCGCCTACGGGCAAAAGGGGGAAATAAGACACCTGGACCTAGTAAACTCAGACCTTAACTATGTTGACCTGCTTAGGGCCCTCAAGGATTACCGGGTAAAGGGGCTGGTCATCTGCGAAAGCCCCAGCCAGGAAGATGATGCCCGGCTCCTTAGGGACAGCTATCATAGTCTGTGAAACCAGGTTATGGCCAGTTTTATAATTACCAGTTTTCTGCTATAATGTAAGCAACATGAGGATAAACTTTTACCGGGGTAGCTAATGAAATTCAGGCGCAGCACCATAATATATATCGCTATACTGGTGGCCGCCATTGCCCTGTTCTCTTTACTGCTGCCCAGGACCCAAGAGCCGGAGGAAATCCCGCTAAGCCAGGCCATAACCATGTCGCAAAACGGTGAGATAGAGAGCATCCTGGTTGAAGGTGACACCATAAACATCACCACCTTTGCCGGCACCGAGCTGGTAACCTTCAAGGAGCTCAACACCAGCATCTACGAGATTGAGGGCCTTAACCTGGAAGGGGTAAAGATTGAGGTAAAGTCGTCATCGGGCTTCAACTGGGGCAACATGCTGATTAGCTTCCTGCCCCTGCTTCTCTTCGGTGCCCTGATATTCTTCCTGTTCAGCCAGGCAAGGGGGGCCAACAGCCAGGCAATGAGCTTTGGTCGTTCTAAGGCCCGCTTATTCCCGGCCAATACACCGACGGTAACCTTTGGTGATGTCGCCGGTGTCGAGGAAGCCAAGGAAGAGGTGCGCGAAGTTGTCGACTTCCTCAAGTCCCGCGAGAAGTTCCAGGCCCTGGGAGCCCGTATTCCCAAGGGCATGCTGCTGATAGGGCCGCCGGGCACCGGTAAGACCCTGCTGGCCCGGGCCATAGCCGGCGAGGCCGGGGTACCCTTCTTCTCCATCAGCGGTAGTGAATTTGTTGAGATGTTTGTCGGCGTCGGTGCTTCCCGGGTACGCGACCTCTTTGAGCAGGCCAAGCGCAATGCTCCGTGCATTATCTTCATTGACGAAATTGACGCCGTCGGCCGTCATCGCGGCGCCGGCATGGGGGGCAGCCATGATGAGAGGGAGCAAACTCTAAACCAGATTCTGGTAGAGATGGATGGTTTTGACACCAACACCAGTGTCATCGTTCTGGCGGCCACCAACCGGCCAGACATACTTGACCCGGCTTTACTTCGCCCCGGCCGCTTCGACCGCAGAATAATCCTTGACCAGCCCGATATTAACGGGCGTACGGCCATCCTAAAGATTCACGCCAAGGGTAAGCCCCTGGCTGATTCGGTTGACCTGGTGGCACTGGCCATGCAGAGGGTCGGTTTCTGGGGTGCCGACGGGGCCAACGTGTTCATTGTGGCGGCCACCCTGGCCGCCCGACGCGACCAAAAGGTCATTGAGATGCCTGAATTTGAGGAATCTATCGACCGGGTGATTGCCGGCCCTGAAAGAAAGAGCCGCCGGATAAACCCCAAGGAAAAGGAGATTACTGCCTACCACGAGGTCGGCCACGGACTTGTCGCCAAAATGCTGCCCAATGCCGACCCGGTACACAAGATTTCCATAGTGGCTCGCGGCATGACGCTGGGTCACACCCGGCAGCTACCCGCCGAAGACCGCTATCTCATGACCCGCTCCCAGTTCAGGGATACGCTGGCCACCCTGCTCGGTGGCTATGCTGCCGAGGAACTAATCTTCAACGAACTTTCAACCGGGGCCTCCAATGACATCAAACGAGCCACCGAACTGGCCCACAAGATGGTAACCTCATACGGAATGAGCGATAAACTGGGGCCGCGCACCTTCGGCAATAAGGAAGAGATGGTCTTCCTGGGCCGCGAAATCGCCGAGCAGCGGGACTACGGTGATAAGATAGCCAACCTGATTGATGACGAGGTGCGCAACATCATCCAGACGGCCCATGAGACGGCCAAGAAGACCCTGACCGAGAATAAGGCCAGGCTAAAGTTTATCGCCGAAAAGCTGGTCGTCAAGGAGACCCTGGAGGGTGAAGAGCTGGAGGCAGTCTTCAGCGAAGCGATACCGGAGCCAGAGGCTAAGCCGAAAACCAAAGCCAAGGCCAAGGCAAAACTAGAAAGAACTGGGGTTACCAAGGCGACCAGAGCAGTTGTCAAGAGTCTTAAACACATTCAAAGTACACCAATGTAGAAATCTGAGTCTTCACAGAGGTTACGACATCTATGGCAAAGGCGACAGCCGCAGAACTAGGTCATCTTTTTGAGGATATAGAGACAGACAAGATCGGGGTAGTCCGATTGGACGACTGGAGGGATACCCCCTTATGGCCTAAGGTCCAGAATCTGCTTCCAGGAGCAGAGTCAATTGTTGTGCTAGCCCAAGAGATATTCCCCGAAGTGGTAAAACACCTAACACCCAAAGTGCTAGTAGGAGAAATGGCACTACGTGACCTCTACAACCGCAATTCTGAGATAATAGGCGGCCATCTGGACTGGGAAGCCTACAAAATGGTGAAAAGGTTGCACAGCCTTGGTTTCAAAGGACTGCCGTTACCCACTTGCGGCAGCCCCTATGAAGCCAGATTCCTGGAAAGCCCCCTCTCCTATGATCATGCCGCCCAAGCGGCCGGACTAGGTGTCCTCGGCTGGCACAGTATGTTGATAACACCTGAGTACGGTCCCAGAGTACGCCTGGCCTGCGTTATAACTGACGCCCTCCTGAAACCTTCAGCCCCTTCGTCCGATGAGTTACCTTGTGCAAAATGTGATGGCGTCTGTATCAAGATATGCCCGGTGACGGCGATAACGAAACCCCAAGGAAGTGAAACCTACAGCATAGATAAGTATGCTTGCAGTACCTATCTTAATGCCTCAGGAAACTGCGCCGAGTGTTTGAAGGTCTGTCCTGTAGGTAAGATGTCTTAGGGTTAGGCTCGCCACCATCTAGCTGAAGTGCCCAGGTCTATTTATTCCGCTTAACGATGTAGTCGGCCAGCGCCCGCAGGCAGCGCCGAGCCTGGCTCTCAGGTAACTGCTTCAAGTGCCCGGCAGCCCTAACCGAATAATCAGCGGCCATAGAATAGCATTCCTCAATGATTGATGAGTTACGAACCATATCTAGGGCCAGCCTGATGTTCTCCTGCTTATCCTGATTGCGGAATATCTTCTCTATCGGGTTATCCCTGGGCTGGCGCTCAAGCAGCAGCAGTGAGGGCAGGGTGATGGTGCCCTGGGCCAGGTCTGAGCCTACCGGTTTGCCCAACTCACGCTCGTCGCCGACAAAGTCCAGGATATCATCCACTATCTGAAAAGCCAGGCCCAGGTTATAGCCATAATCTCTAAGGCCCTGGACCCCCTGTGGCGGTGCCTGGCCCAAAATAGCCCCTGACTCGGTAGCCATAACCATCAGGGAGGCGGTCTTACCGGCAATGCGCTCCAGGTACTGGTCAAATGACTGCTTGAGGCTAAAGGCACTGGAGGCCTGCTTTAACTCACCGCTGGAAATAATCTGCAGGGTCCGGGAGAAGAGCCTGACCACAGCTATATTCTCGGTAGCCGCGGCAAACTCGCCGGCCCGGGCAAAGAGGTAGTCACCGAGAAGTACCGCCTTATCCGTACCCCAGAGTTTGTTGACCGTCGCCCGCCCGCGGCGGGTGTCGGCCTCATCAATGGCGTCATCATGAACCAGGGTGGCAATATGCAACAGCTCACTGGCAGTGGCCATGGGTAGCAGCCGGCTAAGGTCATAGTGGTAACAACGACCGGCCAGCAGGGTAAGCGCCGGGCGAACCACCTTGCCCCCGACCAGGACATGTCTTAGCATCTGATGGAGCTCAGGGAAGGTATCACGCTTGCCCTCTACCAGCAAATTAAACTGCTCTTCTACCTGGACCAGGCCATCTTTAACCGGCTCATAGATTTCGCTTAACTGCAATATATCCCTCCGTCAGCCCAGGCGGCTGGTCTCCTCGGCGACTAGACTTTCGTCAAGCTTCTTAAATAAGGGTTCAGGGGGAAGCAACCTTTGCCCCGGTGGCAATTCTTGCCACTGCCAGCCGTAATCTTCTATATTACCCTCAAAACCGAGATACTCGTGTAACTTCTGAGAGCTAAAGGGTAAGAAGGGATACAGCATTGTTTTTAGCTGGGTAATTATTTTAAGTGCCTGGTATAGTGAACGAGCGGCCGCTGGTCTATCTTCTTTAATTACCTTCCAAGGGGAAGTCTCCTCTAAAAAGCGGTTTGCTTCCTGAGCAACGGTCATTATCATTTTTATCGCCAGTTTAAATTTGCATTGAGAAAGAAGCCTGTCCACATCATTAAGAATAGCGTAACAACTCGCCTCTAATTGGGTAGGTTGGGTATTCTTGCTCTCTCGATTATCCTCGACACCCAAATCTTCGCAGGTTGGCACCCGGCCGTCAAAGTGACGGGAGACAAAGGTAAGCACCCGCTGAGCCCGGTTGCCGTAGGTGGCCACCAGCTCATCATTGTTGCGGCGGACAAACTCCCGCCAGGAAAAATCGGTATCCCCCGTCTCGGGCATATTGATGGACAACAGGTAGCGCAACGGGTCAGGGTCATAGCGGGCCAGGTAATCAGGCAGCCACACCGCCCAGTTACGGCTTGAGGAAAGCTTACTGCCCTCAATGGTCAGGTACTCATTAGCCGGCACGTCATAGGGCAGATTAAGCCCGCCGTAGCCCATCAGCATGGCCGGCCAGATAATGGTGTGAAAGGGGATGTTATCCTTGCCGAGAAAATAGTAGCTCTTGGCCTCCCCCTGCCAGAAAAGGCGCCATTTCTCATCATCACCAATCTTCTTGGCCCACTCCTTTGAAGCCGACAGGTAACCGATGACGGCCTCAAACCAGACATAGAGACGCTTGCCCTGATAGCCCTCTAGGGGCAGGGGTATTCCCCAGTCTATGTCACGGGTGATGGCCCTATCTTTTAGGCCCTCCTCCAGGTAGCGCCGAGTAAAGTTAAGCACATTGGGCCGCCAGTGGTGCTGCTTGAGTACCCAGGCCAAAAGCCGGTCCCTAAAGGCAGTAAGCTTTAGGAAAAAATGTTCCGAATCCCTAAACTGTGGCCTCGTCCCGCAGACGCGGCAGCGGGGACTAACAAGCTCAGCCGCGTTTAACGGTTTACCGCACTGGTCACACTGGTCACCACGTGCCTCAGCAAAGTCACAGTGGGGGCAGGTGCCCTCAACATAGCGGTCAGGTAGAAACCGGCGGCAGTTAGGGCAGTATGGCTGTTTTACGGTGTCCCTATAGATATAGCCCTTACCCAGCAGGTTAAGGAAGAGGTCCTGGGCAACCTGAGCATGGTTGGCGGTGCCGGTAGTGGTGTACAGGTCAAAGGAAATGCCCAACCGCCGCCATGACTCCAGGAACTGCTGGTGGTAGCCGGCGACTATCTCGGCCGGTGACTTGCCCTCCTGCTCCGCCCTGATGGTAATGGGCGTGCCGTGCTGGTCGGAACCCGATACCATCAATACCTCATTACCCTTGGCCCGGTGGTAGCGGGCGAATATGTCCGGCGGCAGGTAGGCACCGGCGATATGGCCCAGATGCAGCGGGCCATTGGCATAGGGCCAGGCAACACCAATAAAAATCCTCTCACTCATAGCTAATATTCGGGTTCCAGGAAGAAGGTCAGTATTCTCTGGCCCTTCTCCTCTTTATAGTGGGCATAACCCTTCTTCAGGGCACATTCAACGCAGTAGCGCACCGTCTTACCCTTGTCCACCTCAACGCCGTCCTCTTCATCAACCGCCAGATAGCGCTCAGGGTAGGGGATAAGGTGCTGGCAGGCATCACACTTAACCTCGCCTGAAGAGATACAACCTCGTCTCATAGCTAGCTCCTAAATCTTTACTATTATAAGGCCTCAGGATAACCTGAGCCAAGCCCGATACAGCTCTTTCTTTGATAGGCCGGTCTCCCGGGCCAAACCGGCCACGGCCTCCCTGGCCGTTACCCCGGCCTGACGCATACTGTGCAGCTTCATCTCAACATCCTGGGTCAGCTGCCGCTTTTCCCGGCTTCCCTTACCCTCAATGACCAGGACAAACTCACCCCTGGGCTGGGTGAAGTACTCAAGGGCCTGGCTAACCAGCCCCCGGAAGACCTCTTCATGGAGCTTGGTAAGCTGGCGACAGATAGCTATCCTCCGGTCGCCAAGCACCAGTCGAATATCACCCAGGGCTGCCCTTAGCCGATGGGGCGTCTCCAGGACGATAATGGTGCCGGCTTCACCGGCCACCGATTCCAGAAGACGCTGCCGCTCACCGGCCTTGCGGGGCAGAAAGCCAACATAGATAAACCTGTCGGTGGGCAGCCCGGAGACGGCCAGCGCCGTGATAACCGCTGAAGGGCCGGGAATGGGCACCACTGGAATGCCCCGCTTACTTGTGGCCAAAATAAGCTCATAGCCCGGGTCTGATATGCCGGGCATGCCGGCATCAGAGACCAGGGCGACATCATCCTTTTCCAGACAGGCCAGGATATAATCCAGCTTGGTCCACTTGTTTCGTTCATGGTAGCTGGTCAGCCGAGCCTTGATATTATAGGCGTTAAGCAGCCGTCTGGTGCGGCGGGTATCCTCAGCGGCAATGAGCCTGACCTCGCGCAGGGTTCTAAGGGCCCGCAGGGAGATATCCTCTAGGTTACCAATGGGGGTGGCCACAACATAAAGGGTAGGCATTATTTTCCGACCAGCTATTATAACCCATAGCTAGTCAATAGTCCACCTTGACTGGCAGGGCCGCCTTTGCTATAGTTGCCCTTTAAGGAGGAGGTTAATGACAACCCCCCAATTTAAGCCGCTCAGGCGTGCCTACGGTTTTGATGAAGTGGCCATTGTCCCCGGGGATGTAACCATCAACCCGGACCAGACCAATATTGACCTTAAGATAGACAACCTTACCTTTGGCATCCCCATTATAGCTGCGGCCATGGATGCCGTCACCGATGTTAACATGGCCATCAAGATGAGTAAACTGGGTGGCCTGGCGGTACTCCACCTGGAAGGGGTCCAGACCCGATGTGATAATCCCGAAGAGGCACTGGCCGAGATTGCCCAGGCACCCCAGAGCGAGGTTACCGCCCTGCTCCAGAAAATCTACTCGCAGCCGATAAAGGAAAATCTCATTGGTGAACGCATCCAGAAAATCAAGCAGGCCGGTGCCGTCTGTGCCGTCTCGGTAACGCCGGCCAACGCCAAACGCTTGGCCCCGATAGCCGCCCAGGCCCAGGCCGATATATTCTTCGTTCAGTCAACAGTGACCACCACCCGCCACATATCTAAAAGCTATCGCAAACTTATCTTTAGCGAACTCTGTCAGCTAGTAGGCATACCGGTTGTTGTCGGTAACTGCGTCAGCTACAGTGCCTGTCTGGAGCTGATGAGAACCGGCATCTCGGCGGTCCTGGTCGGTGTCGGTCCCGGCGCCGCCTGCACCACCAGGGAGGTACTGGGAATAGGTGTCCCCCAGATACCGGCCACCATGGAGTGTGCCGCCGCCAGAGAGACCTATTTTAATGAGACGGGACGCTATGTGCCCATAATCACCGATGGTGGCTTTCGTAAGGGCGGGGAGCTATGCAAGGCCCTGGCCGCCGGCGCTGATGGTGTTATGCTGGGCTCGGTTCTGGCCCAGGCCCAGGAAGCCCCGGGGCGGGGCTACCACTGGGGTATGGCCCATCCCCACCCGACACTGCCCCGAGGCACCCGGATAAGGGTTGGTACCAGCGGCAGCCTAGAACAAATCCTGTTCGGTCCCGCCTCAGTTACCGACGGCAGCCAAAACCTGGTCGGCGCCCTGCGCACGGCCATGGGCGTCTGCGGCGCCCTTAACATCCGGGAGATGCACCAGGCTGAGATGGTTATCGCCCCGGCCATTACCACCGAGGGCAAGTCGTGGCAGCTTGGACAATGCTAGGGGTGTAGTTCTGATGTTAAATAAGGTCTCCCTGGGCGTAATGGACATTGATAAATACCGCCTCATTGAGACCAGGGGCCTTATTGACGAAATTGTCAGCCTGGGCCAGTAGCAACTAGGCCTCGTCTTCCTCCTCAGTGGCCAGCTCGGCTTCACCAGTAATTCTGGGTATCAAGGCCTCTTTGTGCCCCCGCCTGCCTCTTGACGGCGGGGGCAGCCTATCAATCATCTGCCGTAGCTCACCTAGCCTTGCCGCTGGCTGCCCGGCCTCTACCTCTACAACCAGGCCGTCTACCCCTGTTTCCCATAGGACCTGAAGCTCATCAGCAGTGACCTCTGATGGGATAGAGACCAACAGAGGTTTGGCCAGTATATCAGCCAAACGCTGCAAGGACATCAGGCGCCGCCAGGTAAGGGGCGGCTCCTCCTCCGGCTCAGTGACCACAAGCACGGCGTCAACAGGCAAGCGGTCAACCGCCTTAAGCAGGCCTTCGTCTAGCGAGGCCTCTACCGCCAGAATCTTGCCCAGGTCATCAGCCTCAAGGACAGCCAGAGAGCTGCTGGCCACCGGCAGAACAACAAAATCACCGCCAGCGGCCACAATCCTTTTTATTTCTTCCCGGCTGGTGTCCCCAAGCCAGCCTCCCCAGACAATATCAGCCAAAGACCGGCCCAATTCCTTAAGCGCTTTAACCCCAGATCCCGCTCGGGCAATGGATATTAGGCCGGCATCAGCCCCGGCCACATAATCAGCTATATTAGCAATCCCGGGCTGGACCAGATGAGCCACAAGCAACAGTCTCGGCCTGGCCGCCGACGACACCATCCTAAATCCCATTGGCTGGGCGGCACCCTGGGAAACCCGTTTTAATCTGTCTATAAACCGGCTCATCTATCCTCCACCTTTAAATAGCATAACGACCCATCTGGCCTGGCGTCAAGCGGGGTCAGAGTCGCCTCAGCATCTTTATATGCTTGATGCCCGCCTCCCAAAAAGGCGAACCCAATTCCGCAAAGCCGCACGACCTATAGAAGGCGGCAACTGGGTACTGGGCATGGACAACCACCTGCTCTACCTGCCTGTTCCTTAATTCTTCAATCAGAAAGGAAACAATTCTCCTTCCGACCCCCCGGTGACGGAAGGGCTTTAGGACAGCCATTCTCTCTATCTTGGCCTGACCGGCAGCCAAGAATAGAACCCGGGCCGTGCCGATAACCATCTCTCCATCCCTGACCACCAAGTGCTGCGCCTCCCGGTCATACCCGTCTAACTCTAAGCCCTCTGAGATGCCCTGCTCCTCAACAAACACCCGTCTCCTCACAGCAAAGGCGCCTTCCAGCTCACCATCGCCGGCCGCCATTTTATAGACAAGCTTACCCATAGTTAAAATACTTTATAGGTCATTACAAGGACTTGTAGTAAAATCCCCTGTGTTCCACTTGTGCCTTATCATAAGCGCCCGTGCCATCAATCAGAACCGGGTTATCACTCATAACCGCTTTAGCTCTTCAAGGCCCAGCCGGGTGATAGCCCGGCCGTCTCGCCGGCTTATTTTGCGGGTGAGGCCCCGCTCATCCAGCAGCCTCAGGTGATACCTCACCGCCCTCTCTGACAGCCCAATACCGTACTCTTCCCTTAGGCGGCGGGCGATAATCTTGCTGCCCACGGGCCCTTGAGAGTTACCCAGAACCCGCAGCATGGCTATCTTTTCCCTTTCAACCTCACGGCCTTCCTGACCGATCACCAGCCTCCTCCCCTAGCCCAGAATACGGTCTACTCCTTGGCATCAACCTCCATGAGATAGGGAATACCCGAGACCTCTGTCCCTAGAAAGACAGCTTTGCCCAAGTCTGCCTTACACCCAGCCCCTCAGTTTCATCGCCTCTGTCACCCGGGCTACAGCAACAATATAAGCGGCTAATCTCATGCTAATCTTACGCTTTAAGGATTCAGCCAAAACAGCCTGAAATGCTTTCGTCATAATTTTAGCGAGTCGCTGATGGATCTCCTCCTCATCCCAATAATATCTGTTTAAGCTTTGGACCCACTCAAAATAGGAAACGGTGACCCCTCCAGCGTTGCATAGAAAATCGGGTATGTTAAATACTTCATTATGGTATAGTATTTCATCTGCCTCAGGGGTAGTTGGTCCGTTGGCTAGTTCAGCTACTATCTTTGCCTTGATTCTAGGAGCATTCTCCCCAGTTATCACGGTCTCTAATCCCGCTGGGCATAATATGTCAACCCTTAGCTCCAGCAGCTCAGCATTACTGATATTTTCCGCTTGGGGAAAGTCTATAACCGAGCCAGTTTCTGTTTTATGCTGCAAGACCTTATGTGGGTCTAAACCCCGTTTATTATGGATACCACCCTTGGAGTCACTAACAGCTATAATCTTGGACCCCGTAATCTCATGCATCAAAATGGCAGCATAGGAGCCAGCATTACCATAGCCCTGAATCGCTACTGTTGCTTCTGACAAATCTAAGTTCAAATGCTTGGCGGCTTCTATTATGGTATATACTCCGCCACGAGCCGTGGCATCACCGCGTCCCAGAGAACCACCTACTGCCAGAGGTTTTCCCGTTATTACTCCTGGAGTGTAATATCCTCTTAGTTTTGAATACTCATCCATCATCCAGCCCATTATCTGCGGGTTGGTATATACGTCTGGTGCCGGGATGTCTCTATTAGGACCAATAAACTCCCATATCGCATCTATATAGCCACGGCTCAGCCTTTCCAGCTCGCCACTAGACATCTCTTTGGAATTGCAAATAACGCCGCCTTTACCACCTCCAAGGGGAATATCTACGACAGCACATTTCCAGGTCATCCAAAAAGCTAAGGCTCTAACAACATCAATCGTCTCTTCAGGATGGAACCTTATACCTCCTTTAAAGGGACCACGGGCATTGTTATGCTGAACCCTGAACCCCTTGAAAACCTTGGTCTGCCCATCATCCATCTTCACTGGTATAGATATGTGAAGCTCTCTCATGGGTTCTCTGAGAATGGCATGAATACCAGGCTCCAAGTGCAATATGCCGGCCGCTTCCTCTAGCTGAGCTTGGGCCATCTCAAATAAATTTGATGACTTTTTGACCATAATATACTCCTTTATACCACCTGTTACGTTTTTACTGGTATCCCTTTTTCCTTCAGGTACTTCTTTGCCTGAGGAATAGAGATAACACCAAAGTGAAATATTGAAGCGGCTAATACCGCTGATGCTTTACCCTGGACCACCGCCTGATAGAGATGCTCTAGCTCCCCGGCACCGCCTGAGGCGGTTACTGGTATGCTTACTGCCTCGGCCACCGCCCGGGTCATCTCAATATCAAAACCGGCCCTAGTGCCGTCGGCATCCTTGCTGGTAAGCAGAATTTCACCGGCGCCCAAGGCGGCAACCTTCTGGGCCCAGGAAACAATATCCAGACCGGTGGCCTCCTGGCCACCACTAATAACAACCTCCAGCCGGGGTAGCCCGCTGCCCGGAGGGTTTTTGCGGCCATCAATGGCCACCACCAGCCTTTCCCTACCGAACCGCCGTGACGCTCTCTTTATCAGGTCGGGGTTTCTTACCGCTGCCGCATTGATGGAAACCTTGCCAACGCCCAGCCCAAACAGGGCTTCCATATCACCAGTATTCCTGATGCCACCGCCGACAGTAAAGGGGATGGTAACCTTCTCGGCCACCCTCTTGACCCAGTCTAACCTTGTCCCCCTGCCCTCAACTGTGGCCGCAATATCAAGGAAAACCAGCTCATCGGCTCCCTCTCGGCAATAGGCCGCCGCCGCCTCAACCGGGTCACGGGCATCCCTCAGGTTGACAAAGTTGACCCCCTTGACCACCCGCCCATCCTTAATATCGAGACAGGGTATGATTTTGACTATTTTGCCACTCCCTCTCCTTAGCAGGCTCATTACCAGGGCTATTAGCTAATAGGTAGCGAATAACCATATCATAATTAAGTCAGGCTACAACCGTTTATGACTATCATTCAACTTGCCGGGATGAACATCAACATTAATAATTATGCCCCTAATGCGTACTTCCATCGAGCTCGAGCTTGTTGCCTCGGGACTACGTTTTACTTCATCAATATGTCTATCATGGATTAGCAAGCCTTTTCTACCGCTGGCCAAACTTGTGATTATTCGCCAGATAAGGTTGTAAGTAGGAGCCTCTTTTTCTACCGGTCTTGTCGGTACCAATAATAGCAGTCTCACCGGTCGAAAGCAAAAGATTCTCCGAGTTACCTCAGTCTATTGAATAAACCGCCTAATGTTAAATGCTCGTTTTGTCAGTTTCGCAGCCGGTCTCCAACCAAGCCTCCAACATGCTTGGCAATAGCCGGGGAGGCAATCAGACCGGGGGACTCGATCCCGACGAGATTGATAAATCCTGACAGGCCTTTATCACTCTTGCCCTCCCTTTTAGTTTCAACTAATGAGTAGTATTGCTAGGTTATAATCCTGACTGTCTTAATTGTTTAGAAATGGACTAACCTAATCAGTGGTCTTACGTTATAATAGGTAAGCAATAACAAGGGGTTGACTATCATGAAGAGAAAATTGTTCATAAACATCCTAATGATAGCTATTATGTTAAGCCTGGTGGCTTGCAGCTCCCCCGCTTCAGGCCAGGTAGCAAAATCAGATAGGGATCGAATAACCCAGCCAAATGTTGATGAAGCCGAGCTGGCCGTCCTGGTAGATGGCAACAGTGCCTTTGCCTTTGACCTTTATCAAGCCCTCAAGGGTGAGGAGGGCAACCTCTTCTATTCCCCGTATAGCATATCGCTGGCACTAGCGATGACTTATGCCGGAGCCCGTGGTGAGACAGCACAACAGATGGCAGATACCCTCCACTTCAGGCTTACCCAGAGCAGCTTGCATCCGGCCTACAACAGCCTAGACATCATGCTTAACTCTCGCGGGGAGGGTGCTAAAGGCAAGGACGGAGAAGGCTTTCAGCTGAACATAGTCAATGCCATCTGGGGCCAAGAAGACTATGAGTTCCTTGCTGAGTTTCTCGATACTCTGGCCGAGAACTATGGTGCCGGCATCAGGCTGCTCGACTTCATAAAGGACCCGGAGAAGTCTCGCGTCACCATCAATGATTGGGTCAGCGATAATACGGAAGGCCGGATTGAAGACCTAATACCAGAAGGAGCTATCACGACATTGACACGGCTTGTTCTCACCAATGCCATATATTTCAACGCGGCATGGCAGCATCCCTTCCAAGAGGATATGACGCAGGACGGCCCATTTCATCTGCTTAACAGAGATACTGTCTCCGTACCGATGATGAACCAGACAGAGCATTTCAACTATGCTGAGGGCAATGGCTATCAGGCGGTAGAACTACTATATGATGGCGGTGAGCTCTCGATGGTCATCCTGCTCCCTGATGCAGATTTTTTTGAGGCATTTGAAGGCTCACTGGACGCCGACCTGGTCAATGACATCATAGATGACCTGGAGCTTACGGGGGTAGCCCTGACGATGCCCAAATTCACCTTTGATTCGACCTTTGATTTGAAGCAAACTCTCTCTGAGGCGGGGATGCCCGATGCCTTCTCATGGGGGGTTGCTGACTTCTCAGGGATAGATGGCACCCACAATCTCTTCATCACCGATGTCTTCCACCAGGCATTTGTCTCGGTAGATGAAGCAGGCACTGAAGCAGCGGCTGCCACCGCGGTGATAGTGGGGTTTTCTGCGGCACCTGAGGAATCTGTTAGGGTTACTCTTGACCACCCGTTTATTTTCTTAATCCGTGATATTGAGACGGGCACCGTTCTGTTCGTCGGGCGTATTATGAACCCCGGTGCTTAATCCGGCCAGTTGTTCAACGATATCTAAAAGGTACGTTAAAATAGGATCATAATTGAAGCCAAAATCACCAGCCAAAATCGGTGATAAAAAGGAACCGTTTCTTGATAATCTCAGAAGGCAGTTTATAATTAGTAGTGTTGGATTCATTTAATAAACCGATTGGATTAGGGATAATGAGAGCATTTTATCTGCTACTTCTGACAGTATTGCTGATGTCAATGGCCTTGGCCTTGGTCGCGGGTTGTGAGCAGACTCGTGGGAATATTGAGGGTTTAATAACAGACGAGAGCGGTCAGCCGGTCAGCGGGGCATGGGTTAGAGCTGTTAGCGTTGTTTATGGAGGCATAATAATAAATACTGATGAAGATGGGTACTACATATTGAAAAACATCTTCACGGGCAAGTGGGAAATAGAGTTTTACACTAAGTATGGTCGGGGAGTGGGCCTAGAAAGTGTTACCGTTAGAAGCGGTGAGACAACCAAGCTGGATTTCATTATCGGCGCTAAGCCGCCACCCGACTTACCTAGAATTATCCCTCCATATTAATCAAAGATTTCTTACTACCAGTCTTATCAGGACTGCACCTAGGGATAAACCACTCAGCTAACAGCACATCGTAGTAAATCCGCCTCATCACACTACCAACCCAAATATACTAGACGAGCTCGAAAAATTGGAATACCAACCTTTAATTTATTATATTATAATACCGCTAGTATAAAGACGATATTATGGAACCTCTGATTCAGTCGCTAATTGTGTGTGGGTTGGGAGTGATTGAACTTTGGGTAGCTATACCTGCTGGTTTCGTTCTGGGACTACATCCAATAGCAATAGGTCTGGCTGCCATTATTGGCTCCATGTTCGGGGTGCTGATAGTATCTATGCTAGGTGAGCGAATACGAACTTTTCTGGCACAACGGTACGGCATTGATGGTAGCGGATTTAAGCGATATCGCCGCTTCTACCGCATCTGGATAAAATATGGTGTAATTGGACTCGGATTGTTGGCTCCACTTTTTACAGGCGCACCACTAGGTGTTGCAATAGGTATTGCATTGAGTATCCCAAAAAAACGTCTGCTATTTTGGATTAATATTGGCATTCTATTGTGGGGTGCTGGATTGACCCTTGCCGGGGTTATGGGTTTAATCGTCGTAGAAAGTTTTATTCATTAAAGACATTTCAATTGGTAGACCGAGTCGTACTAAAGCTGGAGCTTTTTCCTTCGGTCGCAGCGCACAACTGATAACCATAAAGCAAACTTGATATGTCGGTGCCAGAATTTGACGAAACAAGCACTCTCTCTTTACAGGCATGGTTTTTTAGACTAAAATAGGTATGATTTTGGCGGGAGTAGTTCAGTGGCAGAACGTCTGCTTCCCAAGCAGAAAGTCGTGGGTTCGAATCCCATCTCCCGCTCCATGCCATTACGCAACCACTCTCCCGCCGGGTTACACCCTACCCCAACATATTAAAATAAAGGGAGAGGCCTTAAAACCCCTTTCTTCAACTTTAAGCCCGAGCGCTCCTTTTTTGTTGTGGTATAATTGGCCAATGTCTACTGTTTTAGTTACTGATTGGTTAGCATATAGCGCTGTAGCTACATTCCTTGCTGTATTAGTTGCTTTAGGATTAGGAA
>JAUXAE010000011.1 GCA_030620035.1 Dehalococcoidales bacterium | reverse complement strand
GAGATTTGGGACTAATCCCGTGAGCAAAAACGAACGGAGGTATAAGGTGAAAGAATTGTATGAAGTGTTATTTTACAGTGGGGACGCGCCTTTCCCTGCCTATTACCTTATAGATGGGATTGGGTGTGAAAATATTGAAGAAGATTTCAAGAATAATATGACATGCATCACACAGCAGGTTCGAAAAATGTTTGGTTTCGGAAATGATATCCTAGACTCTAAGATTCACGAAGCTCTATATATATTAAAGGAGAGCGGACTAACCTCGGTAAAAGATATTGCCTAAAAGGTGGCCGGTAAATATGCAGAAAGAAAATACAAACTACCAGAGGGATAGTCATAGGTACTGAAAGATTCACTATTATGAATAATAACCCGCTACAAACTACCCGTTCAAAACCGGACACTACCAACCGGGCGATAAGGCATCTGGAGAGGGCCATTGGCCAGGGTAAGAACTGGTATATCGCTCTCTTAGAGGCCATCAGCCTTTGGCCAGCGGCTGAGGAGACGCACAACGGGCGTAATTACTGCTATCTCATTGCCGATGAGGCCTTTGACTGGCTGCTTCTAGCCGAAAGGTTGTGTAAGGCGGTTGACGGCCTGCTGCCTGAGGATGAGAAGATGGCCCTTCTTTTCCAGGACAGGCCCCCTGTTAGGCTGGCGGCCCAGGAATTTGAGGAGCTTATCGGCGGCACCAAGTATCAGCAATACCTCAACTACTTCTACGGTATCACTGTTGAGGAGGCCCTTATTCTGGCGGTACAGGAGGAGGTGCGCAAGGAGAGGCGGACGCTGGGCCTTAATAAGGAGCATGATACCATTAATGAGGCCTTCCGGCGGATATACGACTCAACCCAGCTAGAGCTGCTCAAGCAGTTCCGGCGTGGTAAGGGCTACCGCCAAGCCAGGTCTATCAACCTGGCCGAGCTCAAGGAGTTTACCTACTGGCTCTTCAAGTACCGTCTCCAGCACGGCGACAGGGCCAGGATTGCCAGCGATACCAAGAAGGCACTAAAACAGCTAAATAGCGCCGGTCTCTTCAGACCGCCGGTGACTAACAGGCTACCTGGCTGAATATTGCCGCCGGCCCAGGCCAACCACTAAAGCCACCCTCGATATAAAGCGGTAAAGGCACACCACGATGTTCTAAAGTTCTATATCCTAAGATCTAGGCCAAAATGTTGATATTCCGGCAGGAATGTATTAAAATTCATAAGGGTAGTCCTAATACCTTGGGAAGAGAGGCCCGTTATGGCTAAAATAAGGATTATAATCACCGATGACCATGCCGTACTAAGGGAGGGGATGCGCCAGCTACTGGAACAGGAGAAGGATATGGAGGTAATTGGTGAGGCCAACGATGGTGAAGAGGCGGTCAAGCTGGCCTCAAAACTGAAGCCTGATGTCGCCTTGATGGACATTGTCATGCCCAAGCTCAGCGGCGTTGAGGCCACCAAGCTAATCAAGAAGGCCAGTCCGGCGACCTGCGTCCTGGTCCTAACCGCCTACAGCGACATCCGATACATTCTTGGCCTACTTGAGGCCGGGGCCAGCGGTTATCTGCTCAAAAGTGCCCGCAGCAATGAGATTGTGGGCGCCATCAGGGCGGTGCGCGCCGGCGAATCCGTCCTCGACTCACTGGCCACCCGCAAGCTGTTGGAACGCGTCGTCACCCTGGCCCGAGAAGCCGGTGAGGATAGAGCCAAGGCCCAACTCAGCCCCAGGGAAATCGAAATCTTGAGGCTGGCGGCCAGAGGCATGAGCAACCGGGACATCGCCGCCAAACTTGAACTCAGCATGCGCACGGTAAAGGCCCATCTGTCCAACATCTTCAATAAGATGAGGTGTAGCTGCCGCACCGAGGCCATAGTCAAAGGATTCAGGGAAGGCTATGTCAGCCTTGAAGATATACCCCAGGGAATAGAGGGCTATGACAAAGAGAGGGTTTGAACTGCCCGAGAAAGACTATCGCTACCTCTTTGAGAACGCCAGTGACGCTATCTGGGTGCATGATATGGAGGGCAATATCGTCTACGCCAACAAGGCATCACAGAGGCTTACCGGCTATAACAAAGGGGAACTAATCGGCGCCAATATTCTAAAGTTCCTGTCCAGTGACCAGTCCCACGATATTGCTCATGAGGTTCGGCGCCGGCTACTAAGTGGCCAGGAAATCAAACAGCCCTACGAACAGCGCATCACCAGAAAGGATGGGACAACAGGTATACTGAGGATGGCCACCAGCCTGCTGGTCAGCGATGGTGAGGTAAAAGGCTTTCAACATATCGCCAGGGATGTAACCGAGGAAAGGCAACTCCAGGACAACATGCGCTTCTATGTCCGAGAAGTCATCAGGGCCCAGGAAGATGAAAGAAGGCGCATTGCCCGGGAGCTTCATGATGATGTGTCATCATCCCTGCTCCTGCTTATCCAACGGATAGACGCCGTAAACTCAAACAGCCGACTGAAGCTTTCTGATGGGCTTAAAGAGGAACTGGAGGGCCTACGTTGCCAGTCCGTTGAGGCCCTGGAAAGCCTGCGCCGTATTGCCCAAGACCTAAGGCCGCGCATTCTAGACGACCTGGGCCTTATAGCCGCCCTTGAGTGGATGGCTGATGACCTGATAAAAAACCACGGCATTGAGGCCCAGGTTGAGGTACTGGGTACCGAACAGAGCCTGTCCTCTGAGGTACAGATGCTGTTATTCCGTATTGCCCAAGAGGCGTTAAACAATATCAGAAGACATGCCGATGCCTCAATGGCACTGGTTACAGTAGAATTTGCCGATGACAAGACCATCCTAGCCATCAGTGACAATGGCCAGGGCTTTAGACTGCCCGAAAGGATAGGCGACATGGCCGCCGTGGGCAAGCTAGGACTGGCCGGGATGCGAGAACGGGCTCAACTCCTCGGCGGCAGCCTAAAGATTCATTCTGAGCCAGACAAGGGGACAACAGTAACCGCCCAGATACCCGCCCAGGCCAACCTCAGTTGTGCCTGGCCAAAACAAAATGAGTTTGAATCCCTAGTCAGCGACATCACCGGAAGCCAGGCCAAAACCTGATCCTCGGTTGCTTATTACTATTTGCTGACGGCCGCGGTTGGCCTAACCAGCTACTCCTTTAGCCTCTTTAATCTATCCTGTAAGCTATCAAGCTTTTGGCGCTGCTTGGCAACCACAGCCGCCGGTGCCTTGGTGATAAAGGCCTCGTCCTTTAGCCTGACTTCAAGACGAGTCACCTGGGCTTGTATTTGTTCTATCTGCATCTCCAGCCGTTTCCTCTCGGCTTCTAAGTCAATGGCGGTTCCCATCGTTATGACAACCTGGGTCTCCTTTAGTTCTAATACCAAGGTGTTTTCATTTGGCTGGCCCTGGTATCGGCTCTCCAGAAAAGTAACTGGCTGCGCTCTGGCCAGAGTTCCGATAGTCTCTAAATAGGCGGCAATGGCCGAGGTCAGCTCGCCAGCGTAAATTTGTACATCCTTAACCGAAATACTTTCAAAGGTTCTCCTACCAAGCATGACCCTCTCATCTTTGTACTCAGCCCGTGCATTGCGGATAGCGTGGATTACCTCTATTATCGATTCAATAACCCGCTCCGCCTGGGGGTCAACATCGGCCTCTACGGCCTCAGGATAGGTGGCCACCATTATCGATTCGGCCTTCTTTAAGTCCTGGGGCAGCCGCTCCCTAATATTTTGCCACAACTCCTCGGTAATAAAGGGCATATAGGGGTGAAGCAGGCGGAGTGATGTCTCAAGCACCTGCACCAGAACCGGGATGGGTGATGGCTCCGTCCCTGAACGAAGGCGAATCTTGGCCATCTCAATATACCAGTCGCAGAACTCGCCCCACAAAAAATCGTGGAGCTGCCGCTGGGCCTCACCAAACTGAAAATCATGCATCAGGCCGCTAACACGGGAGACAATACGGCTGAGCCGGCTTAAGACCCAGCGGTCTTCCAGGGGCCGCTTTTTGGATGGCAACATTCTATCTAGAACTGCTTCCGATATGAATTTCTCTTGAGATGGAATGTTTCTTATTACGAACCTGGTGGCGTTCCACAGCTTGTTGGCAAAGTTACGGCTGGCCTCAAGCTTGGCTGAGCTTAGTTTGGTATCGTTGCCCGGTGATGTACCCGTAGTTAGAGCTAGGCGCAGGGCATCGGTGCCGTACTCCTTGACCACATCAATGGGGTTGAGCACGTTGCCCCTGGTCTTGCTCATCTTCTCCCCCTTCTCATCGCGTATCAGGCCGTGGAGGTAAACAATACTAAAGGGAATCTGGCCGGTGTCCTCTAATCCCATCATAATCATCCGGGCTACCCAGAAGAAGAGGATGTCATAAGCGGTCTCCATAACCGTCGTCGGGTAGAAGTAGCCTAAATCCCGGCTATCATCGGGCCAGCCCATAGGCGAGTGAGTCCACAGGGCTGAGCTAAACCAGGTATCCAGGACATCTGGATCCTGGATTAAGTTTTCGCCGTCACACTTAGGGCACTTCCCGGGCTCATTTTCCGCCACAATAGGACTTGCTTCTTTATCAATGGAAGCCCATTCTATATTATTTATCTCTTCATTACTTGGGAGCAATTCTTTTAGCACAGAGTACTGATAAATTGACTTAGGAATACTATATTTATCGCATAGCTCGTCCGTTAACCTTAGGTAGATCTTGTCACCATCACAGCTACCGCAATACCATGCCGGGATGCGGTGGCCCCACCACAGCTGACGGGAAATACACCAGTCACGGATGTTCTCCATCCAGCCCAGATAGACCTTGGTAAAGCGCTCCGGGATAATCTTAATTCGGCCGCTGGTGACAGCATCTATGGCCGGTTTAGCCAGCGGTGCCATCCTGATAAACCACTGCTTGCTGGCGATGGGCTCAATGACCGTGGCGCAGCGGTGGCAGTGGCCCACCGAATGGGAATAGGCCTCAATCTTAACCAGAAGACCTTTCTTCTCCAGGTCAGCCAGTATAGCCCGGCGGCCGGCAAAGCGGTCAAGGCCGGCATAGGGGCCGGCATTATCATTCAAGGTGGCGTCAGAGTCCAGGATGTTCACCAGGGGTAGCCCCTGCCGCTGGGCGACCTCAAAATCCACCGGGTCATGGGCCGGGGTAATCTTAACCGCCCCGGTGCCAAAGCCAGGGTCAACGGCCTCATCGGCCACGATGGGTATCACCCTCTTTACCGCCGGCAGGATTACCTTCTTGCCCACCAGGTCTTTATAGCGCTCGTCCCGGGGATTGACGGCAACGGCGGTATCGCCCAGTATCGTCTCAGGGCGGGTGGTGGCCACAGTGATAAACTGGCCTTCATCCTCGGCCAGCGGGTAGCGGACATAGTAGAGATGCCCGGCCAGCTCCTTGTGGTCCACCTCAAGGTCAGAAAGGGCAGTTGAGCAACGGGGGCACCAGTTGATGATGCGCTCTCCCCGGTAGATTAAGCCTTTATTATAAAGGCGGACAAAGGCGGTGCGTACCGCCCGGCTGGGCCCTTCATCCAGGGTAAAGCGCTCCCGGCTCCAGTCACAGGAGACACCCAGTCTCTGATGCTGCCTTGAGATAATGTCGCGGCACTCCTCGGTCCACTGCCACATCCTTTCAATGAATTTCTCCCGGCCCAGCTGGTGCCGGGTAATACCCTCCCCGGCCAGTGATTGCTCAACGACCACCTGAGCGGCGATGCCAGAATGGTCAACGCCGGGCAGCCACAGGGTAGGCTCACCCTTCATCCGGTGCCAGCGAATCATGATATCCTCAAGGGTGGCCGTCAGGGCATGCCCCAGGTGAAGCTCACCGGTAACATTGGGCGGCGGCATGATGATGACAAAAGGTTTCCTTCCGGGCTCTATCCTGGGCTTAAAGTAGCCCTTCTCCAGCCAGAACTGATACCACTTCTGCTCCACCTTAGCCGGCTCATAGGCCTTGGGCATTTCATCTTGAACATTTGGAGTTTGTGTCATACTTAACTTTTCCTCTTATTGGCAACTCTGCGATATATGGCTGCATTTTTTATGGTCTCTTATAGCTCCTAAACTGCAACTTGCTATAGTCAGGACCGAATACTTTCCATTCCCATTTTTCTATTCGTTTGTTTGTAATAACACCTATCTCGTGAATTACCCCTTCAAATGAATTGCGATTTGAAGGATGCACAATATGGTCATTAGTCCAAATAGTGCGACCGCTCTTATAGATTCGCACGTCAGAGCTTGTTCCATCTGCAAAGGTGACTTCAATCTTACCGATATATAGTTTTTTACTTGTCATTTCTTCACCCCCCTTCCGCTTTGTCTTATTCCAGTAGGGTTGTTTATACTTGCTCCTTAGTACATAAATCCCAATGCATTCCAAGACGGGCACCTGCAAAGAACAGATTATTGAAAAATGAACGACATTTGCTACGAGTCCAGAATCCCATCTTGAGCATCTCCCTTAATTTAGGTTGGATTTGTGTTTCATAGAAGGATTCAAAACAGAGTTCAGGTATTTTAGAGAGTTCCTTGTTATATTGTTTCATTTTGGTATCAGCTACGAGAGCCTCTAGAGCCCACAATTGAAGAAGCGTATCCGTGTTAACTCTATCTAACTGCTTTCTTGTGGGAAATGTCCAAGAAATTAAATGAAATAGTAAACCAAGTAGGAAGGCTTCTTCCAAGGTTGCTTCCAGCATGACTCTTTGACTTTGTGGCAAACTAGTGATAGATGGTAGCTTCAGGAATCTTCTTGGGAAATTCATTGCTTTGTCATAGTCTGCAATGCCCAGTGTAGAGCCGTCATCCAACCCTTTCACAACGTTCAAAAATGTCTCACATAGAGGTTCAACTCTCTTATAGATAGATTTTGCTAAGCTGATAGTATCCTGATATTCAGCAGATGACAGGTAACTTGGGTCTAAATTTAGAGATTTACGCCATGTCTCAATATAAAGCTGAATACGTTCTAAATTTGTCAGAATGGGCACGCTTATGCCTCCTTCTTTACCCCTTTCCACTTTGGCTTGTTCCAGTTGGGTGAACAATGCATTTATCGAAGCCCCAGCTTATGTCTCAATCCTTTATACCAAGCTTTTACCTCTTGGCCAAAAGCCCCACCACTTTATCCAATATTCTATCAGCCACTTCTCTTTTGGTTAAAAGGGGCAGGCTTTCTACCTTGCCACTTCGGTCAATTATAGTCACTTTATTGGTATCAACACCAAAGCCGCTATCCTTATCCGTAATATCGTTGGCCATAATAAGGTGTAATCCCTTCTCTTTAAGCTTGCGCCGGGCATTGGTTACAATGTCCTCACTCTCAGCGGCGAAGCCAATTTTAATAAAATCACCGGTAACCTCGGCCAAAATGTCCGGCGTTCTAGTTAGCTCCAGTGTCAGGCTAGGTGTTTCCTTCTTGATTTTGGCCTTGGCGATGCTTCTGGGCCGGTAGTCGGCCACGGCGGCGGCCATAATCAGGGCATCGGCTTGTGCCACTGCCTTTACCACCGCCTGCTTCATCTGGACAGCCGTCTCAACACGGCTAACCTCAATGCCGGCCGTCTCGGCTGGTGCGGCTGTGGTTATCAGCCTGACGCGAGCCCCCCTGTCCCGGGCGGCTAGAGCCAAGGCATGGCCCATCTTGCCTGTGGCGTGGTTGCCCAGATGGCGCACCGGGTCAATCGGCTCCCGGGTGCCGCCGGCAGTAACCACGATATGTTTATCGGCCAGGTCCCCTTTCCGGCCCAGCACCTGCTTGATAGTGCCCAGAATCTGCTCAACCTCAGCCAGGCGGCCAAGCCCCATCTTACCCGAGGCCAGGCGGCCGTATTCAGGACCAACGATGACAAAGCCCCGCGCCTTTAGCTTGGCCAGGTTTTGCTGAGTAATGGCGTTCTGAAACATGTTGACATTCATGGCCGGGGCCAGGATAACCGGCGCCCTGGTGGCCAGCACAATACAACTCAACATGTCATCGGCCATGCCGGCGGCCAGGTGGGCGATAATATTGGCCGTGGCCGGGGCGATAACGACCACATCAGCGGCCTCGGCCAGGGCGACATGCTCAGTACTAAACTCGGTTTCAAGTTGCCACATACTGGTCACCACCGGCCGGTGGCTAATAGTGCTTAGGGTCAGCGGGCTGATGAACCTGGTGGCCGGCTGGGTCATCACCACCCTAACCTCAGCCCCCGCCTGGGTCAATTTGCTGGCAATATCGGCCGCCTTGTAGGCAGCGATAGAGCCGGTTACGCCCAGGACTACCGTCTTGTTGGCTAACATTTTTTCCTCCCAGTCAGGCCCGGTTCATAAAATAGATAAGCCTGAGTCCTATCAGTGTCAGATCGGGGTTGACGACATCAATGACATCGGTCTCCCCGGCGATGAGTTCGGCATAACCGCCGGTAGCCACCACCTTGGTCTTCTGGCCCAGCTCTTTCTGAATACGGGCGACCATACCCTCAACCAGCCCGACATAGCCAAAGACAGTCCCCGACTGCATGGCAGCAATAGTGTTGGTACCGATAGCCTGTTTGGGGCGGACCAGTTCAATCCGGGGCAGCATGGCCGCCCGCTGAAACATTGTCTCGGCGGCGGTAGCTATCCCCGGGGCAATGGCCCCTCCCAGGTATTCCCCATCCTTGGATACCGTGTCAAAGGTGGTGGCCGTGCCCAGGTCAACGACGATCACCGGGCCGCTATAAAGGTGATGGGCGGCGGCGGCATTGACGATGCGGTCGGCGCCGACCTCCCTGGGGTTATCCATGAGGATACGTACCCCGGTCTTAGTGCCGGCCTCAACCACCAGTGGTGAAATGCCAAAGTATCGCTGAAACAAGGCCTCAAAAGTGGCCGTCAGCGGTGGCACGACACTGCACATGGCCACCTTGTCAATATCAGTGGTATCCAGGTCCTGGTGACGCAGTAGGTCAAGCAGCAAAGCGGCATACTCATCGGCCATGCGGTGAATAACAGTAGCCAGGTGCCAGCTGGCCCGAAGCTTGTCACCGTCAAAGACACCTAATGTAGTATCGGTGTTGCCAACATCAATGGTCAGTAGCATGATATTATGTCAACCTCACCCCCTGTATCCCCCTCTCCTTTGAAGGAGAGGGGGAAGGGGTTTTGAAGGGGCTTCGCCTCTTCAATCCACCCTATAATTTTTTTTGTCGTACCTCTTCAATCTTCCTTGGTAATGCTTTATTATAGGGCCTCCCTCTCTAGACCCTCCCTATTTCTTCCTTAATTTAACTTTCTTTAAGCTTCTTAATGACCAGTGGCAGTACCGGCAAAAGGTCACTGGCCACCATGCCGGCATCGCCCAAGCTGGCCTTAACCATATTGCCGGCCTCGGCATGAAGGTAGACACCGAGAGTGGCGGCATCAAAGAGAGTTAAGCCCTGGGCCAGCAGGCCGCTAATAGCCCCGGCCAGAACATCACCGGTGCCGGCTGAGGCCAGCCCGGGGTTGGCCGTCGGGCTAAGGCGGCAGCTACCATCCGGGGCGGCAACAACAGTATAGGCCCCCTTTAAGACGATTGTTTTATGCCACTTAAGGGCCGATTTTCGGGCAATGCCCACCCTATCCTTCTGTATCTTATCTGCCGACAGCCCGGCCAGCCGTGACATCTCACCGGGGTGCGGCGTGAGTATAGCATCAACGGTTAGCCGGTGCCACCAATCTAGTGTCTGGGCCAGGGTGTTTAGGGCATCGGCATCAAGCACCAACGGTGGTGACGATGACCCCAGCCCAAAAAGGACAGCCCCAATAAAGCTCTTGGCCGACTCACTCTGTCCCAGGCCACAGCCGAGCATCAGGACATCATAGTTTTCAAGTTCCGAGAGCACCCGGCGGGCCGCCCCGGCCGAGATAATACCGGGCTCGGCTTCAGGCAGGGGCAGGTAGGTTACTTCGGTCAGCTTGGAGGCCAGGACTGGCTGCAGGCTGGTGGGCGTGGCCAGGGTTACCAGCCCGGCACCCACCCTCATGGCGCCGCTACAGGCCAGGTAGGCGGCACCAATGTAGTTTACGGAGCCGGCCACCACCAGCACCCGACCAAAGCTCCCCTTATGCGCCCCAAGCGGCCGCCGGGGCAATAGCTGCTGCACCCACTGGCGGCTGATAAGTTCAGTAGCCACCGAACGAGCCAGATGGGCGGGTATACCAATATCGGCAATAGCTATTTGCCCGGCCCTCTCTGCCCCGGGAGGACTGAATAAGCCCATTTTGACAAAGCCGAGGGTGACCGTATTGTCGGCGTAAAGACAGGCCGGGTCAACGGCACCACTATCGGCATTAAGCCCCGAGGGCAAATCCAGGGCAATAACCCTAAGCTCGGGCCGTTCTTCCTTAGCTTTGGTCACCCGGCCCAGTACCTGACTATAGGGGCTGCCGAGCGGGCGGCTCTGACCGGTACCAAAAAGGGCATCAATAACGGCCTCAGTTGATGACAGCAGCTCATCAAGCTTATGCTGGTTTTCATCCTGGCTGGCATCAATACAGGCTAGGCCCCGCTCCAGGACGAGCTTAAGGTTGGGGTCATCAGCCGGTCTGGGCCCACAGAGATAGAGACTGACCCTATCTCCCCAGTCATGCAGATGGCGGCCGGCCACCAGGCCATCGCCGCCATTATTACCCGGCCCAATTAAGATTAGGATACCGTGCCCGCCGCCGTTGCCCAGGATTCGTCCAACCTCCTCAGCCACCGCCCTACCGGCATTCTCCATAAGGGCACTGGTGGTAAGGCCAATCTTCAGACATTGCTGCTCTAGCTGGCGTATCTCTTCAGTGGTTACAATCTTCACCCTATTATCCTCGGGGATTACCTATCTACCTCACTCCCTCAGGTTTTTATTAGGTAACCCCATCCCCTTTGTCCCCTTCCCCTTGATAAGGGGAAGGGGAAGATGTTTTTAAGAGAGGCTTCGCCTCTCTTTGACTCTCCTTTACCATCTAACCCTTCAAGGAAGAGGGGGAAGATTTTTTAAAGGCTCCGCCCCTTGAACCCCTTGCTTAAATGGGCGGCGGCTTGCTAGCTTGAAGTGTAACAAGATACCAGGCTGGGGTCAACACTGGGCCAGTCTATCCAGCTTCTGGTTCATTCTCTGCCAGTGTGTCCCCCGCCAGTAGATGCGGCCGCAGGCAGGACACTCCATATACTGGTCTTTTGTCTTAAGAACATAGGGGGGCACCCGTCCCTTTACCTGCTCCACCGTCCTCTCCTCAAGGGGGCGGTTGCACTCCAGGCAGAGGCTAAAGGGCCTGAAGCGGCTATTCAGCTTTAGGGCCTGGATAACCTGGCACATCTGCTGCTCGGGCTGCTCGGTGTCAAGCAGTATGACCCTGAGTTGGCCACTGGTCGCCAGCCGCCGCTTGATAATCTCAGTGTCCCGGGTCAGTATCACCCGGTCCTCGGCTAGAGCCGTGGCTACCATGCCTGAGTCCTCACGGCCACTGAAGAACAGGGTATCATAGCCCATCATCCTCAGCCACTTGGCCAGCTTACCTACGTTGTGGTCAGCTATGAATCTGGGAGCGCTTGCCATCCTCACCCCCTTGTCTTTACCAACCGTTTCATAGGTTAAGCTCCATGCCCTCATGGGCCAGGGTTATTGAGCAATTTAGCTCCCGGGCTAGAGTGGCTATCTCGGCGGCGATCTCCCTCTCTAGATTAGGGCTCATATGGACACAAACCACCCGGGGCAGATAGCCTTTAATCTCCTGAAAACTCAGTAGCTCCTCTCCGAGCAGACTGGGGGTCAGATGCATTGACTCCCGGCCGAACTGCTCAAACCTGTTTGAGGCAGTAACCTCGGTAATAAGCAGCTCAGGTGATACATACCGCCAGCAGGAATCCAGACCGGGCCCGGTATCGCCGGTATAGAAAAACACCTTGCCCTGGGCCGAGGTAATCTGGTAGCCAACAGTGGGCACGGTATGGTTTGTGGGCACGGCCAGGACACGGTAGCCGGCAATGGACACTGCCCGGTAGGGCTCTATTGTGTTAAATTTGATGGTGGGGTTGGCCTCCGGTTTCTCCAGGAAGTTAGGGTAGAGCTGGCCATTGAGCAGGTGGCTTAACAGGGCATCACGAACAGATGGCGTCGCATAGACATTGATGCCGGCACCACTAAGATAAAGGTTCATGGCAATCAGCGGGATATCCCTGATATGGTCATAGTGGGCGTGGCTCAAGAGAATGGCCTCAAGCCTTAGCTGGGCCTCAAAGGATAGGCTGGAGGTAAGGCCGCCGGCATCTAAAACCAGCCGCTCATCAACCAGCAGGCTTAAAAGTTTGGTATCCTGCGATTCGCAGTTATGCGTCCCCAGAAAGCGTATTTTCATCAGTAACCTCCAGGAAACTAATCAGAGATGGCAAAAGGGTTAAAGTTTGTCTGGTAGTCATAGGTATCAACGGCATCTTTACCCTTCAGAAAGTTGACCACGGCGTAGGTGAAGGGGGTGGCTAGGGCCTCAATGGCCGTCTTGGCCAGCCAGTGGTATAGGATTAATATGGGCATAAAGGCCGGGGTGCCAACAAAGGCCAGGGTAATGAAGATAGAGCTGTCCAGCCCCTGGCCCACCACCGTGGAGCCAATGGTCCTGGTCCAAAGCCAGCGGCCTTTGGTTAGAATTTTCATCCTGGCCAAGACGAAGGAGTTGGCAAACTCACCAACCAGGTAGCCGCAGAAGGAGGCCGCCAGCAGCCTCGGGGTATAGCCCAGAATGACCTCGTAAGCCGACTGCCCCTCCCATAAGGGGGCCGGGGGCAGGAGCTGGCCCAGCCAGGCAAAGGCAACGAAGATGAGATTGCACAAAAAGCCCAGCCAGATGACCCGCCTCGTTAAGCGATAGCCATAGACCTCGGTTAGAATATCACCAAAGATATAGCTTATGGGGAAAATAATTATGGCCGCCGGCAGGATGACAGAGCCAACACTTATCACCTTGACGGCGATGACATTAGCGGTGATGAGACAGGTAACGAAAATAGCGGCAATAACGACAAATCGGTGCGAGATGTTCATTACCAGCCTTTGCTAGATGACACGGATACGACGGAAGAAGTAGAGGATGCCGCCAATAATGACCGCCATAATCAGCACGACATAGAGGAATGAGTACTCCGTCTCCTGGAAGGGCAATGGGATGTTCATCCCATAGATACTGGCGACGACAGTAATGGGCAGGAGAATGGTGGCAATGATGGTCAGTATCCGCACCACCTCATTGGTGCGATTTGAAGACAGTGAATCATAGGTAGCACTCAGGCCTTCAATTATCTCTTTATATTCATCCAGGGCATCCCATATCTTGTCCATGTGGTCAATCATATCCCCAAAGTAGACCGACATATCCTTACTGATGAAGCGCCGCACCCTGGGTTCCAGGCTGCCAATAACCGCCCTCATCGGCCAGATGATGCGGCGGAAGGAAATGATATCCCGCCGCAGCATGGAGATGGCCCTTACGGTGTCTTTCCTCTGGTCAGCGAAGATATCGTCCTCAACCTCCTCAATATTGTCCATGACCTTATTTAATATGGGCAAACAGTAGTCAACCAGCCGGTCAAGTATGCGGTAGAGCAGGAAACCCGAGCCCGAGCCTAAATACTCCGGCGGCGACTCTTCATCAATCTGGCATTCCCGGAACAGCTTTACCAGCGGTTTCAGCTCACCGCTATGCAGGGTAATCAGGTATTTCTCACCAATGAACACCGACAGCTGGCTGGAGGCAAGGACACGCCTCGCCTTTTGATATACCGGGAAGTGGAAGACCAGAAACAGGTAGTCCTCGTACTCATCTATCTTGGGGCGCTGTATTCGGCTGAGAACATCATCCAGGTCAAGGGGGTGAAAGGGGTAATGCTCGGCCAGGTACCGCGTCTCATTGGCCGTGGGCTTCTCAATGTTGACCCAGGTCAGCTCGCCCCAGGTGATTGATTCTATATTTAACTGTGGCTTCTTTTGAACCTGTGATATTGCCATAGCTCCTGTCCTTTAGCTAACCGGCTAGTCTGTCCTATTTTAGCACATCCTTTACCAGATAGCACCAATCTGATATACTAAAAATGGTTAAAAAGATGAAACCTCCGCTAAGACACCGCATCTTTCTCAGAATCAAGAAGGTGCTGGGCATAAATACCTTCCTGTGCGACACCTGCAAGTGGAACTGGCGCGGCGCCTGTCATGTCCCGGAGCGCCCCAATGTTACCTGGTGCCCTGACTATGAAAAGCGGGGCGGCTAGTTTCAGGCCGAGGCCGACTGATTATACTCGTAGAAGCCCTTCCCCGTCTTACGACCCAGCCAGCCAGCGGTAACCATCTTCTTTAACAGCGGCGGTGCCGCATACTGCCGGTCTTTGGACTCCTCATACATGACATTGGCCACGAACAAAAGGGCATCAAGGCCGATAAAATCACACAGGGCCAGCGGTCCCAGGGGATAATTTAGGCCCAGAGTGATGGCCGTATCAATATCCTCTTTGGTGGCAACGCCCCTATCCAGCATACGGATAGCGTTGAGCAAGTAGGGCACCATCAGGGTATTGACAATATAGCCCGGGTAATCCCGGGCGATAACAATGGTCTTACCCAGTGACTGGCCAAAGGCCCTGCCTAACTTAAGGGTCTGGCCACTGGTGGCGATAGTCCTGACAATCTCCATCAGCTGCATTACCGGCGCCGGGTTGAAGAAGTGCAGCCCCAGCACCTTATCTGGTCTTTTGGTGGTCATAGCCATATCAATGATCGAAAGAGAAGAGGTATTGGTGGCCAGAATAGTATGCTCAGGGCAGATACTATCCAGCTGGGCAAATAACCGCTTCTTGAGCTCCATATCCTCAATGACAGCCTCTATCACCAAATCACAATCAGAGAAGTCCTTAAGGTCGGCGGTAGTTTTAATGCGGCCAAGTATGGCCTCCCTATCCTGTCCGGTTATCTTGCCCTTGTCAACACTTCTTCTAAGAAAGCCGTCTATTGACCTAAGTGCCTTCTGGGCGCGTTCACCGTCCCTTGAGAAACCCAGTACCTGATAGCCCGATTGGGCACAGAGCTGGGTAATACCGGAACCCATCACCCCGGTAAAACCGACCACGCCAACCTTTTTAATCTCCATTACGCTGCCTCTTCTTTATTAATTTCTACCTTGCCCTTTAGACAGGCTTCCTCTTTCCCAAAGAGCAGTAATCCCCTCGGCTTAATCCTTAAGTGTCCACACATTGAATTGTAACAAAGGTCGGCGGTTAGCGTCAAGGTAGTTAGAAATAGGACTAATACCAAAGTTCTCTATCAAAGTATATAGAAAATAATCCTCCTGCCCATATTGGCTCGTTGCCCGTAGTGCCATGAGTTAGATAGAGAGCCAAGGGGGGCGAAGCAATGGGGCGTCGCAGTTACAAGCACCTTTTTATGGTTTTAGCAGCTATTTTAATGGTCGGCCTATCAGGTGGCGTTGTTGTTATAACCAACTGCCAGATTGCGGTTATCTGTACCGATGAGGGCTCCTAAACCTGGCCAACCTCTTTCAATTGGCCGCCGTCTATAAGGCGACTACCTTTTTTGCCTTGAGCAGGGTGTCAGCCAGGGTATACATGTTGGATACCTGACCCACCGCTATTTTGTCCATCAACTCAAGACGCGATAGGCAGGTGCCACAGGCAAGGATTTCTATCCCCTGGCTTTCCAGCTGTTTTAGCTCTCCCAGCACCGCCGAGCCCTCAGTGACCAGCTTTACCCCGTTGTTCATAAAAATAATGCTTTCCGGCCTTGAGGTAAGGGCGGCCAGAGTATTTAGAAAGCTATGCATCAGCAGGCTGCCCAGCTCTACATTGTCACCCCGGCCCAAGATATCAGAGGCAATAAACAACACGACGCCGCTAGCCGCCGATGGCTCCTCCCTGGCCTTTTGAGCCTCCCTCTTGGCCAGCGTCAGATAGATACCGTCCCCCTTCTGTTCCACGGTTACGGTATAGCCCCGGCTCTGGGCTAATCGGGATACATTCTGCCGGGCGGCTTCGTTATCAACAATGGTTATTACCCGGTCCGCCTCCTCCAGGGCCTCACTGGTCAGTAGTACCGGTTTGGGGCAGGCCAAACCCCGGGCATCAACAGTCCTGGTCATTTGCCGGTTATCGTTTGTCATTTTTAATCCCTTTCTCTTACTTTAGGCAATAAAAAAGGCGACGGTCGAAGAGCTCCGGCCATCGCTTTACTGGCTCTAGTAAAGCAACTGGAGAATTATAGCATCACCAAGGCACCATTCCTCGGGAACGGAGGCTCTTCGAGCAGATGGGTGCCGAACCGGCACCCGGCCTGACGGCTCAAGTTCAGGTGAAGACAGAACGCGGTAGCCAGGTCGTCACTGCTGTCACCCCCCTTCCCTAGTCAGATAAGACACCACGGTTGACAATGTGTCGGCGGGATTATACAATGGCTAGCATCCAGCGTCAATTTGGCTTTAAGCTAATCAAAGGCAGCGTAGCTCAGTGGCAGAGCAGGGGACTCATAAGCCCTTGGTCGTTGGTTCGAATCCAATCGCTGCCACTTTTTTATAGCTAATTTCCCGGCTCTTGAGGGTCTTGTTGGTTCCTGCTTAACAGTTTGCTTAACTTTTTGCTTAACGTTTTTCATTGCTGCCTCCTTTTTAAACTTAATTAGTGTGTCGAAATATGCCATATTTTCTCCGCCCGGTCAAGATAACGCCTGACCGTATAGGAATCGGGAAAATATTCCCAGCCATGCTTTTTTTCAAGTATTTTCGCTGTCTCTACAAGTAATCCCCTCTTCCCTTTTTGCCCTCTCATCCTGCGCTGCTCAACAGCATCATGATAAGCAAGGAGTGTCTGCAAGTATAGCAGCTCTTTCTTGTTCTCCCTTTTGGGACTATATGAAGTGATTGTGCCGGGAACTTTCCACATATCTATTTTGGCCGGCAACAGGCCCATCATTTCACCGGTTTTTCGCCAACGCCTCAGGCTCACGCTACCTATCGGATGAACTAGCACTCGGAAACCTCCGAGCGGGGCAATCAGGTGGTCAGGAAGCTTAAGCTCTAGCTTATCAGGAAGTTCCCCAACCAGTAACACCAGACGTAAAACGGGAGCTACCCAATCCAGCATATTTAATTCTTTCGCCAAAGTTATTGCTTCTTTATCCAGAGGACCCTCGTTATCTAGTGGCTGGGGTACATAAACCTGTAAAAAATCCGAACCTGCTTCACACTTAAAGTCGATTAGTCCCGACCGCTGGTCATACTGAAAACCGAAGGTTCCCTTAGGTTCCTCACCTTTGGCTTTTCGAAAGTGTTTCCTGTACCAGGCTAGAGCCTCCTCCTCACTTGAGAGCCCACCTTCTGGAATACTCAGGCGCTGTCTTATATCGATTATTGCACTTTTCTGTAACATCATTTTTTATATCTTTGCATATTATAACTCTTTATAATATAGATGTAAAGATGCAATGATGAGAAGAGGGGGTGCAAAAATGGAAGAACGACACAAAGCAATACATCCGGGCAGACCCAGGGTTGAAGTGGATTATGCGTTAGTTTTGCGGTTG